>NZ_JBPQTQ010000056.1:0-34518 GCF_051386415.1 Streptomyces sp. URMC 129 | reverse complement strand
TTGCGGAATTCACCTGACGGCTCGTCCTTCGACGCTACGCGCCCCCCGCCCACCCCGCACCCCGAACGGCGGCGCGCACGTAGGTCGTGGTCTCCCCCGGGGTGAACGCGCCGTCGTGGCGCCAGGCGGTGAGCCGGCCGGCGACGAACCCGGGGTGTCCGGCCAGGCGGCGTCCGCCCAGTGCCAGGGCGTGGAAGTGCCAGAGGCGCAGCAGCAGGCCGGGCGGTGTGCGCAGCGGCAGCCAGGGTGGTGCGGTGGCCAGCGCGACGAACCGTTCGAAGCGCTCCGGGTGGTTCAGGCAGGCGCGGTATCCGGCGGCGCCGCCCAGGTCGTGGCCGACCAGGCGGGCGCGTGCGATGCCCAGGGCGTCGAGCAGGCCGACGATGTCGGCGCCGAGGCGGGCCAGCCCGTATCCGGTGGGGGATCCCTCGGACCAGCCCAGGCCCCGGACGTCGGGGCAGATCACCCGGTGGCCGCGGGCGGCCAGCGGGCCGATGAGGTCGCGCCAGGCGTACCAGTGCTGGGGCCAGCCGTGCACCAGGACCAGCGGCTCGCCCGTGCCCGCCGCGGCGTAGTGGACGCGCAGGCCGTCGACGCTGGCGTAGTGGTGGGTGACCCCGTCGACGTGCGGCATCGGCAGGTGGTCAGTGGGTGTCATGGGCCCTCCCAGCTCAAGAAGGATACGATCGTATCGAAAAATGCGGTCGGTCGTATCTTCCGTATGCTGGTGCGCATGCCGATGACCCGCCGCGGTGACCAGCACCGCCGAGAGATCCTGGAGCGCGCGACGCATCTGGCGTCCGTGGAGGGCCTGGAGGGCGTGACCATGGGGCGGCTGGCAGCCGCGCTGGGGATCAGCAAGGGGGGCGTGCAGGCGCTCTTCGGCACCAAGCAGGACCTTCAGCTCGCGATCGTGGCCGCCGCCGTGGACATGTTCCGGCAGCGGGTGCTGACGCCGGCCGAGCAGGCGGCGGAAGGGCTGCCCCGGCTGCGGGCGCTGTTCGAGGCGTGGATCGACTACCTGGACTTCTTCGAGGGCGGCTGCTTCTTCTCCGCCGCCGCCCTGGAGTTCGACGGACGGCCCGGGCCGGTCCGGGACGCGATCCTGGACGCGGCGCGGACCGCGTACGACGCGGCGGCCGGGCAGGTGCGGCTGGCCTGCCGGCTGGGCGAGCTGCCGCCCGGCACGGACCCCGAGCAGCTCGTCTTCGAGCTGCACGGGTCCGTCCTGGCGGCCAACCACGCCCGCCAACTGCTCCACCGCGCGGACGCGTTCGACCGCGCCCGGCGCGCCGTCCGCGACCGCCTCGACCGGGCGGCGCGGACGGCCCGGTGATCACTGTCAGAGGGTGGCGCAGGATTCGTCGTGGGGGCGGTGGCCGCCCGCCGGGCGGTGGTAGCGGGCCGCGGGAGCGACCGGGTTGACCGTCCAGTCCGGGTGGTTGGGCATGCGGGGGGTCTTCGTCCCGTACAGCCACTCGGTGAGGAAGCCGGTCAGGTCCTGGCCCGAGACCTCGGAGGCCAGGGCGATGAAGTCCTGGGTACTCGCCGAGGAGTTGCGGTAGCGGTCGAGGAACGTGTGCTCGATGCGGGTGAAGACGTCCTCGCCGACCAGGTTCCACAGCGCGTACAGCACCAGCACGCCGCCGGTGTAGCGCTGGGCGTCGAACAGGGTCTCCGCAGTGGGCGCGGCGACCGGGCCCGAGTCGTGCCGCCACTGGTCGCCGCGGGAGTAGACGTCCTTCATGCGGGCTTCCATGCTGGTCAGGCCCAACGAGTCGGGCCAGCCGCGCTCGTAGCGGTACAGCAGTCCGTAGTAGTCCGCGTGCCCCTCGTTCAGCCACAGGTCGGCCCAGGTGGCGGGCGAGACCAGGTTGCCGAACCAGGTGTGGACCAGCTCGTGCATCATGTGCGAGCCGATCTTGTCCTCGGGCTGGAGAAGGTAGTTGGGCTTGTAGAGGGTGAGGGTCTGCGTCTCCAGGCCGGTGAAGTCGAACGCGTCGGGGTCGTCGGTGTTGGCGGGCAGGATGCCGTACGCCTCGAACGGGTAGGCGCCGAGCCGTGCCTCCAGCCAGGTCAACTGGCCCGCGGTGAGCGCGAGTGCGGGTTCGAGGGCCTCGGCGCGGGCGACCGGGACCACGTCGCGGAGCCGCAGGCCGCTGGGGCCCGGGCGCTCGACCACCGTGTAGTCGCCCACGGAGAGCTGGATGACCTCGGTGGCGATCGGGTCGCGCGAGCGGTAGGTGAAGGCGGTGCGGCCGTCCGCGCTCTCCGTGGACACCAACGTGCCGCTGGCGACGCCCTCCAGACCGTCCGGGACGGTGATCCGGAAGGTGAAGTGCGCCTTGTCGGCGGGGTGGTCGTTGCAGGGGAAAACCGTGTGGGCGAGGTTGGGCTGCCCGGCGACGGCGAAGCCGTCCGGGGTCGGCACCCAGCCGTTGGTGGGGAACGGCAGCGCGCGGGGATCGGCGGTGTAGGCAATCCGTACGGTCATCCTGCTGTTGGCCGCGACACAACGGCGGGGCGTGATCACGAGCTTGTCGGCCTGCTGCTCGAACCGCGCTTCCCTGCGGCCCACTTCGACGCTGTGCACGGTCAGGGTGGCGGCGGAGTCGAGCGAGAAGCGGGCGAGGCTCTCGGTGGCCCTGGCCGAGACGGTGACGACGGCGTCGACGAGCCTGGTGTCCGGGTGGTAGGTGACGTCCAGGTGGTACGCGGAGACCTGGTACCCGGTGTTGCCGAGGGTCGGGTAGATCGGGTCGCCGAGACTGTCGCCGCCGCTGGCCCCGGTGGCGCCGGTGCCGGTGGCGCGCTGGTCGGCTCGCGCGGTCGGGGCGAGCGCGACGGCGGCGCCCGAGGCGAGCAGCGCGGCAGCGGGTGCCGTCAACCGGGTGCGATAACGCATGTGTTCGTGGTCCCTCTCTCGAGAAGGGCGAGAAGCGACCTTCCCCCCGTGTTCCCGGGTGCGACGGCTTCGCGCGGCGCGCCGCCCGGGTGCGGCCATGATCGGGCGGCGGCGACACGGGCGTCAACCCGGGCCGCCGCGCCCGGTCATGACTGGGTCATGGACCCCAGGGCCGCGTGCGTACGGTCCAGCGTCCGTCGGTCCGGGTGAGTCGCACCGGGTGGTCGAAGCACTGGCTCAGGTGGGCGCTGGTGAGGACGGCGCCGACGGGGCCGGGGGCAGCTCTTCGAGGTGGTGGGTCACCAGGACCGTGGCGAGCGCGGGATGGGCGCGGCGCAGGGTGTCGAGGCTGTCGATGAGTTGTTCCCGGCCGGTCATGTGAAGGCGCGGGCAGGAACGGGGCGCGCGGGAGGGCGTGCGGCGTGCCGGGGCGGCGCCCCGGCGCGGGGCTGCGATGCTGGTGCGCTGACCGGTCCTGGGGGGAGGGATTCGCGTGAATGAGCGGCCAGGGGGGCTTCTGTGACCGTTCCCGCAGTGACGCGGGCGCCGGAGGGCAGGGGTGCGGCGCGTGAACACGCCGTTGTGGAGCGGGCGTTACGGCTCGACATCGAGGGGCTCCGGGCCCTGGCGGTGTCGCTGGTCGTCGTCTCGCACGCGGGGGTGCGGCAGTTCGAAGGCGGTTACGTCGGTGTCGACGTCTTCTTCGTGATATCCGGCTTCCTCATCAGCTCGTTGCTGGTGCGGGAGCTGAAGGCGACCGGACGGATGTCGATCCGGTCCTTCTACGCGCGGCGAGCGTTGCGGCTGCTGCCCGCGTCGACGGTCGTGGCGGTCGCCACCCTCGCCGGGGCGTGGGTGTTCCTGTCGAAGATCCGCTTCGAGGAGTACGCGGGCGACGCGCTCGCGAGCCTGCTCTACGTGATCAACTTCCGGCTGGCGAGCCAGGGAACGGACTACCTGGCGGAGGGCAGCCCGCCGTCGCCGTTCCAGCACTTCTGGTCGCTGGCCGTCGAGGAGCAGTTCTATCTGCTGTGGCCGCTGGTTCTGCTGGGGAGTTGGCGGCTGACGCGGCGGCGGCGCGGGCTGCTCGCCGTGCCGCTGCTCGTGCTGTGCGCGGTGTCGTTCGGGCTGAGCCTGTCCGTGACGGCGAGTTCGGCGCCGTGGGCGTACTTCGGCTCGCACACCCGGATGTGGGAGCTGGGTGTGGGCGCGCTTCTGGCGCTGGGGGCAAGCCGGTTGGCGCGGCTGCCCGCGGTGCCGGCGGCGCTCATGACGTGGGCCGGGCTGGGGTGCGTGGCCCTGTCGGCGGTGTGGCTCGACGCGGCGACGCCGTTCCCCGGCTACCACGCGGTGCTGCCCGTCGCCGGGGCGGCGCTGGTGCTGGCCGGTGGGTGCACGCCCGCCCGGTTCGACGCCCGGCTGGTACTGGCGCGGCGGCCGGTCGTGTGGGTCGGCGGGCTGTCGTACGGCTGGTATCTGTGGCACTGGCCGCTGCTGTTGATCGGGCCGCAGGTGCTGGACCGGCCGCCCACGGTGCGGTTGGCGCTCGCGCTGAGCGCGGTCGCCCTGGTGCTGGCATGGGCGACGCTGTGCCTGGTGGAGAACCCGGTGCGTTTCCACGCGGCGTTCCGGGGCCGCCCCGGCCGGGGGCTGGGTGCCGGGCTCGGGCTGTCGGCGGTGGCCGTCGTCACGGCCCTGGTAGCGGCGGCCTTTCCGCCGCCGATCGGTTCGGGCGCGCCCGCGCCGGTGCTGAGGGACGCGCTGACCGCGGCGCCGGATCCGCAGGCGCGGCTGACGGAGTTGCTCGCGGGGGCGGAGACGAGCCTGCCGGGCAACCTCTCGCCGGCGCTGGCCGACATCAAGGACAACAAGTCGGCGGTGTACCAGGACGGTTGCCACATGGGATACACGAGCACGGAGACCCCGTTGTGCGTCTACGGGGACCGTTCGTCGGACGAAGTCGTCGTGCTGTTCGGTGATTCGCACGCGGCCCAGTGGTTCCCGGCGCTGGACCGGCTGGCGCGGGAGCGGGGCTGGCGGCTGATCTCGCTGACGAAGGCGTCGTGCAAGGTCGCCGCGGTGACCATCATCAAGGACGGCGCGCCGTACGAGTCCTGCGACGCTTGGCGGGCCAACGCGCTGGAGGAGATCCGGCGTTCGGGTCCCTCGCTGGTGATCGCCGCGTCCTCGGACGCGGGTGATCCGGTGGACGCGACGGGCGATCTCCTCCAGGAGTGGACGGCCGGGTACCGGGAAACGTTCCGGCACCTCGTGGACACCGGCGCCCGGGTGGCCGTCCTCCTCGACACACCGTGGCCGGACGAGGACGCGGTGGAGTGCGCGGCGCTCCATCCGCTGGCGCTGGGGCGCTGCGAGAGCCGCCTGCCCGACGCGATCCGGGACGCGACGCGGCGCGAGGCGGCCACGGACGCGGCGGCGGCGACCGGGGTGTCCGTGATCGACCCGCTGCCCTGGCTGTGCACGGCGGCGGGCACCTGTCCCGTGGTCGTGGGGGACACGTTCGTGTACCGGGACGACAATCACGTGAGCGAGGCCTACGCCGAGGCGCTGGCGCCGGTGCTGGGCGAGCGCCTGTCCGAACTGCTGGGCCGGTAAAGGGGAGTGAGTACGCGGAAGAACGGGCCGCCGCCGGGGACGGACGTCCGGAAGGGGCCCCATGGCTGGGGGGCGTCGTGGCCCCGCGGAGATCCGGAGACAGGCGCTGACGAACTCGTGGGTGGTCGGCCGTGGTGGCGGGCCGAGGAACGCCCGTTCTCCGACCCCGGGGACGGCGCGGGGCTGTGCGCGGGCGATCCAGGCAACGCGGCGCGTGCGGGGATCCGGGCGCTCAGGGGGCCTCGGGGGCGTCCCGGGGAGGGGAGGCGTCCGTGTGGCCCAGGGATTTGCCCGGGGCGACGCGGTCGCGGATCAGGCGCTTGACCGCCGTGGGTTCGGGGAAGCCCTGCGTCTTCCGGTCCCACACCGTCTCACCGTCGACGCGGACCGCGAACACCCCGCCGGTGCCGGGGACCAGGGCCACCTCGGCCAGTTCGGCCTCGAAGGTGCTGAGCAGTTCCTGCGCCAGCCAGGCCGCCCGGGGCAGCCAGCGGCACTGCGTGCAGTACTCGATCCGGACTTCGTGCATGGCGACCAGTGTGCCTGCCCGGTGCCCCCGCGGTCAGCCGGTGACGTCAGCCGGTGACGTTGCGCAGCACGGTCCACAGCAGCGCCGTACCCAGCACGGCGGCGGTGCCGCGGCGGCCGGGGCGCGGGCGGTAACGGCGTCCCCGCAGGCCCTCGTACAGCCAGCGGCCCCCGAGCCAGAGGCCCAGCGGCAGGCCGAGCAGCAGCAGCGCCGCGTTGTCGTGCAGGGCCGCCGCGAGGTCGCCGTGCAGCAGGTCGTACGCCATCCGGGTGCCGCCGCAGGCCGGACAGCTCAGGCCGGTGGTCCAGTTGACCGGGCAGCGCGGCAGGAGCCCGCCGCCGTCGTGCGGGTTCGTGCGCCACAGGTACGCGGCAGCCGCGAGCCCCGCCGCCAGCGCCGTCAGCGGTGCGGCGGCGGGGTGGAAAGACCGGCCGTTCGCCCTCATGACCTCATGGCCTCACGGCCTCACGGCCTCATCACCTCATGGCTGGTCGCGTCAGCTCCGCAGGACCCGGCCGTGGGAGTCGGTCCGGTCCTCGCTGGCAAGGAAGATGACCCCGTCGATGATCGCCCAGAAGCCGAGGCCGCCGCAGGTGAGGAGCTGGGCGACGGCCATGCCCACGTGCCCGGTGTACCAGCGCCCCGCGCCGACGGTGCCGAAGAGGAGCTGGAGCACGCCGGCGAGGATCTTGGACTTGTGGGAGTACGGCCGGCCGAGCCGGTCGTAGCCGAAGGGGGCGCTCGGGTCGTACGGGTACGCGCCGGGGTAACCGACGGGGTAACCGCCGGCCGGGTACGGATGCGCGCCGGGGAACGGGCCGGGCGCCGGGTATCCGCCCGGGTAGGCGCCGGGCGGCGGGCCGTACACGCCGGGGTACGCGCCGGGGTACGGGCCGGGCGCGGGCGGCGGGTTCCGGCCGGGCTCCGGGTCCGGGTTCGGGCCCTGGTTCTGCCCCTGGCCGGTGTCGGGTCCCCAGGCGTAACCGGAACGGCCGGGCGGGCCGGGCGGTGGGCCGGGGCGCTTGGCGAACGGGTCCTGCTGATTCGGGTCGGACATCTTCCCCCCACGGGCCGGACGAACGGGTGGCCGCCCGCCATACTGCCAGCCGCGCCGCGCCCCCGTCAGCCGGTCCGCAGCGCCCGCGCCACGGCGGCCTCCGGGGTCGGCGCGTGGTCGATGCCGGGGATCTCGCGCCCCTCGCCGTCCACCACCCGCCAGCCGCCGAGGGAGACGACCGGCACCGCCGCGTCCGCGCGGCGCCGGGCGAGGGCGATCTCGCTGAGCGTGCCCCACGAGCCGCCGATCACGACGACCGCGTCCGCGCTGCGCGCGATGATCGCGTTGCGCGCCTCGCCCATGCCGGTCACGAGGACGGCGGACAGGCCGGGGCAGGCGCCCTCGCGGGTGGCGTCCGGCCGCACCCCGATCACCAGGCCGCCGGCGGCGTGCGCACCGGCCGCGGCGGCGGCCATCACGCCGTCGCCGCCGCCGCAGATCACCACCGCGCCGCCCTCCGCCAGCAGCCGGCCCACCGCGCGGGCGGTCGCGGCCTCCTCCGGCGTGCACTGCCCCGGGCCGCAGACGGCCACCTGGAACGGCATCGCTCGCCTCCCTTCCTTCGTTCTCCTGTTCGCCTCACGGCACTGCCGCGGCCACACGCCCGCATTTGGGGCAATCCGGACGCGGGGCGCCGGGAGCTGTCACGGTGTGGCCGTTCATGTTGCTATCCCATGGATCAGGAGGATTCATGCGCATTCGTACGGTTCTGGCCGCGGCGGGCCTGGCCACCGTCGGCCTGTTCGCCGGGGCCTCGAGCGCCAGCGCCGGCGACGACTACTCCTACCCGCCGGCTCTCCTGCACGGCGTGTACGAGGCCAAGGGCAAGTACATCGAGATGGACGAGGAGGAACTGGAGCTCGGGACCTACTCCGTGGAGAACCTGGTCCACGCGGAGCTCGGCAAGCACCTCCGCTGACCCTGGCACACACCTACCGGAGACACCCCAACCGCCCGCCTCCGCCCCGGCGTTGAGCCCCGGGGGGGGGGGGGCGGACGTGTGTCGCCCCCGCCGCGCTGTGGGATGATGCGGCGGGTGCGCTTCCACGCTGACCTGCATATTCACTCCAAGTTCTCCAGGGCCTGCAGCAAGGACTGCGATCTGGAGCATCTGACCTGGTGGGCACGGCGCAAGGGCATCACCCTTGTCGGAACCGGGGACTTCACGCATCCGGCCTGGTTCGCCCACCTCCAGGAGACGCTGCTGCCCGCCGAGCCGGGCCTGTTCCGGCTGCGCGACGAGCTGGACCGGGACATCGCGCGCCGGCTCGCGCCGGGTCTGGCGGCGGCGCCCGTGCGGTTCATGCTGTCGGTGGAGATCTCCACCATCTACAAGCGCGGCGACCGCACCCGCAAGGTGCATCACCTGGTCTACATGCCGGACTTCGAGGCGGCGGCCGAGTTCAACCGCAGGCTGGCCAGGATCGGCAACATCGCGTCGGACGGGCGCCCGATCCTGGGGCTCGACTCGCGGGACCTGCTGGAGATCGCGCTGGAGTGCGGCGAAGGCGCGTTCCTGGTGCCCGCGCACGTGTGGACGCCGTGGTTCGCGGTGCTCGGGTCGAAGTCGGGCTTCGACGCGATCGAGGACTGCTACGTCGACCTGGCGGACCACATCTTCGCGCTGGAGACCGGGCTTTCGAGCGATCCGGCGATGAACTGGCGTATCTCGGGCCTCGATCGCTACCGGCTCGTCAGCAACTCCGACGCGCACTCGCCGCCGATGCTGGGGCGCGAGACGACCGTGTTCGACACGGACCTCGACTACTTCGCGGTCCGGCGGGCGCTGGAGACGGGTGTCGGGCACGCCGGGTCGGTCGAGTTCTTCCCGGAGGAGGGTAAGTACCACGTCGACGGGCACCGCAAGTGCGGGGTGCGGATGGACCCGGCCGAGACCCGGGCGCACGGCGGGATCTGTCCCGAGTGCGGAAAGCCGCTGACGGTCGGGGTGTTGAGCCGGGTGGAGGAGCTGGCCGACCGGCCCGAGCCCGTACGGCCGCCGGGGGCGCCGGACTTCCGGAGCCTGGTGCCGCTGCCCGAGATGATGAGCGAGATCGTGGGCGTCGGGCCGAAGAGCAAGAGGGTGCTCGGGGAGATCGACCGGCTCACGACCGCGCTGGGGCCCGAGTTGTCGATCCTGGAGGACGTCCCGGTCGACGACATCGGGGCGCACATGCCGCTGCTCGGGGAGGCGGTCGCGCGGCTCCGGCGCGGCGAGGTGCTGCGGGAGGCCGGGTTCGACGGGGAGTACGGCGTGATCCGGCTGTTCGAGCCGGGCGAGCTGAAGCGGATGACGGCGGTGGCCGCGCCCGCGTTGTTCGAGGACGACGGGCTGTTCGGGGCGGCGGAGGCAGCTCCCGCGCCCGGGCCGCGCCGGGCCCCGGCGCCCGTGCCCGCGCCCCGCGCGGCGGCCACGGCACGAACGGCTGCCGAGGGACCGTTGCCGGGGCCCGGTGGGCTCGACCCGGAACAGGCCGCCGCCGCGGGCGTCACGCACGGGCCGCTGCTGATCATCGCCGGACCCGGCACGGGCAAGACCCGCACGCTCACCCACCGCATCGCGCGCCTGGTCACCGAGCACGGCGTCGCGCCCGAGCACTGCCTCGCCATCACCTTCACCCGCCGCGCGGCCGGGGAGATGGCGGAACGGCTCGCCGCGCTCGTGCCCGGTCACGCGCCGCGCCTGACGATCGCCACGTTCCACTCGCTGGGCCTGTCCATCCTGCGGGAGCAGCACGAACGGGCCGGGCTCAGCGCCGGGTTCGGCATCGCGGACGAGGCGCGGCAGGCCGGGCTCCTCGCCGCGGCGGGCGCGGACGGATACCGGGAGGCGCTGCGGGAGGCGGACCTGGTCGACTTCGACGACCTGATCGCGCTGCCGCTGGAACTGCTGGAGGCGGACCCGGAGCTGGCCGCCGCCTACCGCGACCGGTACCGCTGGATCTCTGTCGACGAGTACCAGGACGTGGACGAGCGGCAGTACCGGCTGCTGCGGCAACTCGCCCTGCCGGACGGCAACCTGACCGCGATCGGTGACCCGGACCAGGCGATCTACCGGTTCCGGGGCGCGGACGTCGGGTTCTTCCTGCGTTTCCGGGAGGACTTCCCGGCGGCCCGGACCGTGCACCTCACGCGCAACTACCGTTCCAGCGCGCGGGTGCTGACGGCCGCCGCGCAGGTGATCGCGCCCGCGACGCTGGTGCCGGACCGGGAGTTGCGCCCGCTGGGCGACCACGGTGACGCGCCGGTCGGTGTGTACCCGGCGGCGAGCGAGGCGGCGGAGGCGACGTTCGTGGCGCGGACCGTCGAAGAGCTGCTGGGCGGGGCCTCGTTCCACGCGCGGGACAGCGGGTGGGCGGAGACGGCGGGCACGGAGGGGCTGGGCTTCTCGGACTTCGCGGTGCTGTACCGGACGGACCGGCAGGCGCGGGCGGTGGCCGAGGCGCTGACGCGGGCGGGGCTGCCGTTCCAGAAGCGCTCCCACGACCGGCTGGCGGACCGGCCGGGCGTCGCCGAGGCCGTCGCCGCGGTGGGCGACGCGGCCGGGGACGGACGGCCGTTGGCCGAGCGGCTCCGGGAGATCGCGCGGAACGCGGGGGAGAACGCCGAGGTGCTGGGCGCGGTGGAGCTGCTGCTGCCGCTGGCCGAGCGGTGCGACGGCGATCCGGCGCGGTTCCGGGACGAGTTGGCGCTCGGCGTGGAGGTGGACACGTGGGACCCGCGCGCCGACCGTATCTCGCTGCTGACGCTGCACGCCGCCAAGGGGCTCGAATTCCCCGTGGTGTTCGTCGTGGGCTGCGAGGACGGGCTGCTGCCGCTGCGCATGCCGGGCGCGGAGCCCGACCCGGAGGGCGACGCGGAGGAACGGCGGCTGCTGTTCGTCGGAATGACGCGGGCGCAGCGGCATCTGTACCTCAGCCACGCGGCCGAGCGGATGCGCCACGGCCGGGTCCGCCCGGCCCGCAGGTCGCCGTTCCTGGACGACCTGAAGGACGCGGAACGGGTGGGCCGCTCCACTCCGCGCCGCCGCCCCGACGGGACCCAACTGCGCCTGCTCTGACGGGACCCGGCCGTCTCGCCACCGCGACGGGACCCGGCCCTGCCGCCACCGCCGGGCCGCCGGCCGTGCCGCCACCGCGGCGCGGCCGGAGCGCGAGCCGTCCCGGCTCCGGCCGCGCGGGGGTCAGCCTCTCGGGTAGCGCTCCAGCCAGACGCGGGCCGAGTCGGCCGGTCCGTGCAGGGCCGGGCCCTGGGTCATCTCCATCGCGAAGTCGTCGGCGAGCTCCAGGATCGTGGCCCGGCCCTCCAGTTCGGCCAGCCAGGCCGGGGGCAGGGCCGTCTCGCCGTGCAGGGCGCCCAGCAGGTTGCCGCAGACGGAGCCGGTGGAGTCGGAGTCGCCGCCGTGGTTGACCGCCAGCAGCAGGCCGTGGCGGACGTCCTGGGCGACCAGCGCGCAGTACACGCCGATGGCCAGAGCCTCTTCGGCCGTCCAGCCCTCCCCCAGCGCCTCGACACGCTCGGGGCTCGGCAGGCCCTGGCGGACCATGCCGAGGGCCTTCTTCAGCGCCTCGCTCGTCTCCTCGTGGCCCGGCCGGGTGGCGAGTTGCGCCAGCGCCTTCTGCACGGCCGCGTCCATCCCGTCGCCGCGCACCAGGGCGTGCACCATCGCCGCGAACGCGCCCGCCGCCAGGACGCCCGTGGGGTGACCGTGGGTCTGCGCCGCGCACTCGACGCTCAGCTGGAACACCAACTGCGGCTCCCAGCCCACCAGGAGCCCGAACGGAGCCGAACGCATCACCGTGCCACAGCCCTTGGAGTCCGGGTTCTTCGGCTTGTCCGTCGTGCCCATCGCCGGGTCGGCCAGGCCGCTCAGGCAGGCCCGGCCGGGGGCGCGCCGGCTGTACAGCCACTCCTGCTTGGCCAGCCAGCCGTCCTCCGCCCGCCGTTCGTCCGGTCCCCACTCGCGCTGCGTGGTGTACCAGCGGCGGTAGGCGGCGTGCACGTCGGTCGGCGGGTGCCAGGCGCCGGTGTCGCGCCGGACGTGGGCGCGGATCAGGCCGTCGACGGTGAACAGCGTCATCTGCGTGTCGTCCGTGATCGCGCCGCGCCGGCCGTACGCGGGCACGTAGTCGGTGACGCCGTCGGGCCCGTGCTTCTCGCGGATCGCGGCCAGCGAGTCGAACTCGATGCCCGCGCCCAGCGCGTCCCCGATCGCGCCGCCGAGCAGACAGCCCCGCACCCTGCTGCGGAAGTCCTGTTGCTCCGGGCGCCCCCACAGGGCGCCGCCGACCGGGGCGCTCACCCGTCCGCTCCGACGACCGGCAGCAGCCGCGGCAGGTGGCCGTCGGCGGCGAGGGCCCGTGCGACGCGCTCGGCCGGGACCTCGCCGTAGGTGGTGGTGCGCAGCCGTGACGGGCGGCCGGCCGCCTCGGCGATGGCGCGGAGATCCGCGACCGAGCGGTAGGAGCCGTATGTCGAGCCTGCCATGCGGGAGATGGTCTCCTCCATCAGCGTGCCCCCGAGGTCGTTGGCACCGGAGCGCAGCATCTCGGCGGCGCCCTCGGTGCCGAGCTTGACCCAACTGGTCTGGATGTTGGTGATGTGCGGGTGGAGCAGGAGGCGGGCCATGGCGGTGACCGCGCGGTTGTCGCGGTGACTCGGGCCCGGGCGGGCGATCCCGGCCAGGTAGACCGGTGCGTTGGTGTGGATGAACGGGAGCGTGACGAACTCGGTGAAGCCGGGCACGCCCTTCTCCTCGTTGGCCCGCTGGATGCGGGCGAGGGTGCGCAGGTGGCCGAGCCAGTGCCGGGGCTGGTCCACGTGGCCGTACATCATCGTGGACGACGACCGCAGGCCCACCTCGTGGGCGGTGGTGATGACGTCGATCCATGTCTCGGTGGGCAGCTTGCCCTTGGTGAGGACCCACCGCACCTCGTCGTCGAGGATCTCGGCGGCCGTGCCGGGGATGGTGTCGAGTCCGGCCTCCCGGGCGGCGGTCAGCCAGTCGCGGATCGACATCCCGGTCCTGGTCGCGCCGTTGACGACCTCCATCGGGGAGAACGCGTGGACGTGGATGCCCGGGACGCGTTCCTTCACGGCGCGCGCGATGTCGAAGTAGGCGGTGCCGGGCAGGTCGGGGTGGATGCCGCCCTGCATGCACACCTCGACGGCGCCGACCTCCCATGCCTGCTCGGCGCGTTCGGCGACCTGCTCCAGGGAGAGGGTGTAGGCGTCGGCGTCGGTGCGGCGCTGGGCGAAGGCGCAGAAGCGGCAGCCGGTGTAACAGACGTTGGTGAAGTTGATGTTGCGGGTGACGACGTAGGTGACCTCGTCCCCGACGACGTCGCGGCGCAGGTCGTCCGCGATGCGGGTGAGGGCGTCCAGGGCCGGGCCGTCGGCGTGCAGCAGGGCGAGCGCCTGGTCGTCGGTGAGCCGCACCGGGTCGTCGGCCGCGACGGCGAGGGCCGCGCGGACATCGGTGTCGATCCTCTCCACCACCATGCCCGGCGCGGCCATGTCCCTCAGCTCCGCCCAGTCCCCGTAGACCTCGTCGAAGTCGTCTCTTCGGTCGCCGGTGCGTCCCTCGGTGTCGATGGAACGGTGCAGGTCGGTGCGGCCGGTGGCGGTCAGCGGCTCGTCCGGCTCCTGCCAGGGCAGGCCGCGCGGCACGGCGTCCTCGCGGGCGAGGCCGGTGGCCGGGTCGGCGAGGGCGGTGACGTGCGGCACCAGCCGCGGGTCCAGCCAGGGTTCGCCGCGCTTGATGAACTCGGGGTAGATGGTGAGGCGTTCGCGCAGGGTGAAGCCGGCGGCGGCGGTGCGGGCGGCGAGGTCGTCGATGTGCGGCCAGGGGCGCTCGGGGTTGACGTGGTCCGGGGTCAGCGGGGAGACGCCGCCCCAGTCGTCGATGCCGGCGCGGATGAGCAGCGCGTACTCCTCGTCCACCAGGTTCGGCGGGGCCTGGACGCGGGCGGCCGGGCCCAGCAGCAGCCGGGTCACGGCCACGGTGGCGGCCAGCTCGGCCAGTTCGGCGTCGGGCATGGCCCGCATCGCGGTGTCGGGCTTGGCGCGGAAGTTCTGGATGATGACTTCCTGGATGCCGCGGTAGGCGCGGGCGACCTTGCGCAGCGCGAACAACGACTCGGCGCGCTCGGTGATGGTCTCCCCGATGCCGATGAGAATCCCCGTGGTGAACGGGACGTTGGACCGGCCGGCATCCTCCAGCACGCGCAGCCGCACGGCGGGCTCCTTGTCCGGCGAGCCGTGGTGCGGGCCGTCCGGCTCGGACCACAGGCGGGTCGCGGTCGTCTCCAGCATCATGCCCATCGACGGCGCGACGGGCTTGAGCCGCTGGAAGTCGGTCCACGACAGCACGCCGGGGTTGAGGTGCGGCAGCAGGCCGGTCTCCTCCAGCACCCGGACGGCCATGGCCCGCACATAGGCGAGGGTGTCGTCGTAGCCCTCCTGGTCCAGCCAGGCGCGCGCCTCGGGCCAGCGGTCCTCCGGCTTGTCACCGAGCGTGAACAGGGCTTCCTTGCAGCCCATGGCGGCGCCCCGGCGGGCGATGTCGAGGACCTCGTCGGGCGACAGGAACATGCCGTGCCCGTCCCGCCGCAGCTTGCCCGGCACGGTCACGAACGTGCAGTAGTGACAGCGGTCCCGGCACAGGCGGGTGAGCGGGATGAACACCTTCCTGGAGTACGTGATCACGCCGGGCCGTCCGGCGGCCTCCAGCCCGGCGTCCCGGACCCGGGCCGCCGCCGCGGCCAGCTCGTCCAGGTCGGCGCCGCGTGCGTGGAGCAGCACGGCTGCCTCCGCCACGTCCAGGGCCACCCCGTCGCGGGCCCGGCGCAGCGCGCGCCGCATGGAGGTGGCCGTCGGAACCTGCGCGCTAGTTGTCATTCTCTGAGCATAAGAGCGAAGAGACGCCTCGGACATGGCGTCTTTCGCTGTGCGCCCACTCCTTCATCCGGCTTCCCCCACCCGCCATCTACGCGTGTGACGCTGGCCACTTCCCTTCAGCTTCCCTTCAGCGACGTGCTCGGAAGGAGACGGATGTGAAACGACGCGACATGCTGAGAATGGGTGCGGCCGGCGGGGGCGCCGCGGCCATTACGCTCACCCCGGTGGAATTCGCACACGCAGCGGGGCAACAGGACGGCGAGGAGACCAGCACCGTCCGCGGTCATCTCGACACGGGCGCGCCCGACTTCGTCTACCTTCCGGTCCGGGTGCCGCGCGGGGTCCGGCGGATCGCCGTCTCCTACACCTACGACCGGCCGCAGGTCCCGGCCGGAACCCCCGGCAACGCGCTGGACATCGGCATCTTCGACGAGCGCGGCACCGACCTGGGCGGCGAGGGCTTCCGCGGCTGGTCCGGCGGCTTCCGCACCGAGTTCGCGATCAGCGCCGAGGAGGCCACCCCCGGCTACCTCGCGGGCCCGGTCAACGCCGGTACGTGGCACGTCGTCCTCGGCCCGTACACGGTCGCGCCGCAGGGCCTCGACTACAAGGTCACCATCACGCTCGGCTACGGCGGCCAGGGCCGCACCCCGCGCCCGGTCCACCCGCCGGAGCGGGCCGCCGGGCGCGGCCGGGCCTGGTACCGGGGCGACGCGCACCTGCACACCGTGCACTCGGACGGCCGCCGCACGCCCGCCGAGGTCGCCGCCGCGGCGCGCGCCGCCGGCCTGGACTTCATCGTGACGACCGAGCACAACACCAGCTCCGCGCACGGCGCCTGGGAGGGCCTGTGGGGCGACGACCTGCTGATCCTGTGCGGCGAGGAGGTCACCACCCGCAACGGCCACTACCTGGCGCTGGGCATCGACCCCGGCACGTTCGTCGACTGGCGCTACCGCGTGCGGGACGACGCGTACGCCCGTTTCGCGCGCCGCATCCACCAGGCGGACGGTCTCGTCGTGCCCGCGCACGCCCACGCGCCGTGCATCGGCTGCTCCTGGCGGTTCGGCTTCCAGGAGGCCGACGCCGTCGAGCTGTGGAACGGCCCGTGGACCCCGGACGACGAGCTGTCGCTGGCCAGTTGGGAGACGCTGCTGCGGGAGAGCGACACGTGGCTGCCCGCGATGGCCAACAGCGACGCCCACCGCGAACCGCAGGTCGTCGGCCTGCCGCAGACGGTGGTGCTCGCCGAGGACCTCACCCGGCGCGCCATCCTCGACGGCATCCGGGCCGGGCGCAGCTACCTGGCCGAATCCTCCGCCGTGCGCCTGGCGTTGACCGTGAGCGACGAACGCGGACGCCACGCGGGCATCGGGGAACGGCTGTCCGCGCCCGCCGACGCCCGGGTCACCGTGCGGGCGGAGGCGTCCGGAGTGCCCGACGGGATCGTGCGCCTGATCACCGACCAGGGCCTGATGCGCAGTCACACGCTCCCGGCCGCCGGTGAGGGGGCAGTGACGTGGCAGACAACCGTCGCTAATGTCGGGTACGTGCGCGCGGAGATCCGGCACGCACCGGCCGATGGTGGCGCTTCCGGAATCCCCGGACAAATGGCGGCGTTGACGAATCCGGTCTTTCTAGAGAGCAGCGCATCCGGATAAAGTTTCAGGTTCGCCCCACAAGTTGAGAAGGTTAAGCAGAGGACACCATGGTCAAGGCTGAGGGGACCACGGGGGGTCATACGGCTGCCTTGCACTTCGCCGTGCTGGGACCGGTCCGCGCCCGGCAGGGGGATCGCGACCTGCCGTCCGGTTCACCTCAGCAACGGGCCCTGCTCGCCACGCTGCTGCTGCGGCGCGGCCGGACGGCCACCGCGCAGGAGCTGGTCAACGCCCTGTGGGGCGAGGAGCCGCCGCGCGAGGCCGTGGCCGCGCTGCGCACATACGCCGCCCGGCTGCGCAAGTCGCTGGCGCACCGCTCCGGGGTGCTGGTGACCGAGCTGGGCGGCTACGCGCTGCGGCTGGCGCCGGGCGACGAGCTGGACGTCGACTCGGTGAACCAGCTGGCGGCGGCGGCCGAGAAGCTCGCCGCGGCCGGGGACCTGGCCGGGGCGCACGAGCTGTACGGGCAGGCCCTGGCACTGTGGGACGGCGAGGCGCTGGGCGGACTGCCCGGCCCGGAGGCCGAGATGCAGCGGGCACGCCTGGAGGAGCAGCGGCTGGTGCTCATCGAGCAGCGGCTCGACGTCGGCCTCCAGGCGGGCCTGCACGCCGAGTCGGTGTCGGAGCTGACCGCGCTGACGACGGCGCATCCGCTGCGGGAGCGGCTGCGGGAGCTGCTGATGCTGGCGCTGTACCGCAGCGGCCGGCAGGCGGAGGCGCTGGCGGTCTACAACGACGCGCGCCGGCTGCTGATCGACGAGCTGGGCGTCGAACCCCGCGCCGAACTCGCCGATTTGCAGCAGCGCATCCTCAACGCCGACGCCTCGCTCAACTACATCAGCGCCCCCTCGGCCGCGCCGGTGACCACGGTCCGTCCCGCCCAGCTGCCCGCCGCCGTTCCGGACTTCACGGGACGGGCGTCGTTCGTGGCCGAGCTGGGCGCCCAGTTGGCGACGGCCGGCGGGCGGGTGATGGCGGTCTCCGCGGTCGCCGGGATCGGTGGTGTCGGCAAGACGACGCTGGCGGTGCAGGTGGCGCACGCGGCCCGCGACCACTTCCCCGACGGGCAGCTCTACGTGGACCTTCAGGGCGCGGGCTCCGCCCCGGCCGACCCGGGCGCGGTGCTCGGCTCGTTCCTGCGCGCGCTGGGCGCCCCGGACGCCGCCATACCGGACGGCGTGGCCGAACGGGCCGCGCTCTACCGTTCATTTCTCGACGGCAGGCGGGTCCTGACGCTGCTGGACAACGCGCGGGACGCGGCGCAGGTGCGGCACCTGCTGCCGGGCACCCCGGGCTGCGCGACGCTGATCACCAGCCGGGTGCGGATGGTGGACCTGGCCGGGGCGCACCTGGTCGATCTCGACGTGATGAGCCCGGAGGAGGCGCTGACCCTCTTCACCCGCATCGTCGGCACCGAACGCGTCAGCGCGGAGCGCGAGGCGGCCATGGACGTGGTGGGGGCCTGCGGGTTCCTGCCGCTGGCGATCCGCATCGCCGCCTCCCGCCTGGCGGCCCGCCGCACCTGGACGGTGGCCACGCTCGCCAGCAAGCTGTCCGACGAGCGCCGCCGCCTGGACGAGTTGCAGGCCGGCGACCAGGCCGTGAAGGCGACGTTCGAGCTGGGCTACGGCCAGCTCGACCCCGAACAGGCCCGCGCCTTCCGCCTGCTGGGCCTGGCCGACGGCCCCGACATCTCCCTGGCCGCCGCCGCGGCGGTCCTGGACCGCGACGAGGAGACGACCGAGAGCATCCTCGAAAACCTGGTCGACACCTCCCTGCTGGAGTCCGCCGCCCCCGGCCGCTACCGCTTCCACGACCTGGTCCGCCTGTTCGCCCGCGCCTGCGCCGAACGCGACGAACAACCCCCGGCGGAACGGGAGGCCGCGCTGTCGCGGCTGCTGGACTTCTACCTGGCGACGTCGGCGCGGGTGCACGGGCTGGAGCGGCCGGGCGACCGCCTTGTCGCCCATCTGGCGCCCACCCGGTACGCGGGGCTGCGGTTCGACAGTCAGAGGGCGGCGCTGGACTGGCTGTTCGGGGAGGCCGAATGCATGCTGGCCTGCGTGCGCCAGTCCGCCGAGCGAGGCGGTGAGGCTCTGCGGCGGGCCGTCGACATCCTGCTCAGCACGCAGGATCTCGCGGAATCGGGCGTGTTCTCCCGGCAGTACGAGCGCGCCGCGCAGGTCGTGCTGGAGGCAGCCGGAGAGGTCGAGGCCACCCTGATCGAGGGCCGGGCCCGGATGGTGCTCGCGCACGCGCACAGCGTCGGCGGCCGGTTCGACGAGGCGGACGCCGAGGCCCTGCGCGCGCTGCTGCTCGCCCAGGCCGTCGAAGACCCCATTCCCTACGGCTACATGCTCAACGACCGTGGCATCCTCGCGATTTACCAGGAGCGGTACCAGGACGCCGAGGCGCACCTCACCCGGGCACTGGAGTCCTTCCGTGAGGACGGCAACCGCTCCTGCGAGGCGAGCGCGCTCAGCAACCTTTCGCGGGTCCATCTCGCCACCGGGCGCATCGAGTCGGCGGTGTCGCTGGCCGAGGAGGCGCGTGCCCTCTACAAGGAGCTGGGCGCCACCCTGCGGCTGGCCAACGCCAGTTACGCACTGGGGCTCGCCCTCACCCAGTCCGGCCGCGCGGACGAGGCGCTGACCGGGCTGCGCCAGGCCCTGGCCACCTTCCGCGAGAAGCGGCAGCGGCTGTGGGAGGGCATGACGCTCTTCCGGCTGGCGGAGACCCACCTCGCGCTGGCGGAGCCCGCGGAGGCGGCGACGCTCGCCGAGCAGGCGCTGGCCGCGCTGCGGGACATCGGCGGCGAGTGGCGGCGCGCGCAGGTGCTCACCGTGCTGGGCCGGGCGTTGCTCGGCACCGAGCAGCCCGGCCGGGCCCGCGCCTGCTGGGAGCAGGCCCTCACGGTTTTCGACAGGCTCGGCCGAAAAGATTCCGAGGAAGTCCGCAACCTTCTGGCCTCCACCACCGTCTGATCATCCGAACCGCCACCCGTGAGCATTCATCGAATGTTTATCGCGAGCTGACACGCTCATGCCCGCAACCGCTACCGGGGGGGATGGCGGCTGCCTGGCAGGGCTGTCCGTGCACCACGGGGGAGTCCGGTGGACGGTCCTGCCTCTATCGAGTCCACGACTCCTTAGGAGCTGACCGTGACCGACACCACGACCGAGCCCAACCTGGCCGAGATACAGACCATCGACCATCACGCCACCAGTGAGCCCGCTACGGGCCAGGGTGGCGACATCGCGACCGTGCCCCGGCCGAGGGACCCCGAGGCCATGGACACGCCCGAGGGCGACGTCGAGCTGGGGGGGCTGGGAACGGCCACCGACCACCACGCGACCGGCGAGCCCGTGGCGGATGCCGAGGACGACAGCGCCACGCGGCCTCGCATCACCAAGCCGAAGCCGGGGAACGACCTCCGGGTCGCGCGGGACCACCACGCCACCGACGCTCCGGCCAAAGGGGCCCACGTGCCCGTCAAGCCGAAGGACGACGGCGCCGACGGCGGCGATGCCGCCTGACCCGCACCACCCGTCCTGACCATGGCCGGCCGCTCAGCACTCGGTTGCCGAGCGGCCGGTTCTTCTATGCACCAGCTGAGCATTCTTCAGGTGACGGCTCCACCCTCCCTTTCGTCGCCATCTCCCCTCATCCGCCAAGGAGTTGACATGACCCGCAAGCAGCGAACGGCCGCCCTGTGCGCCGCCGCGGCGGCCCTTGTCGCCGCGCTCGCCGGACCGGCCGTCCTCTCGCAGCCGGACGGCACCGCGACCATCGCGGACCACCACGCCCTCAGAGTGACCGACGGCCCCAGCCCTTCATAAGGCCGGTGACAACGACCCGGTACGCGGCGGCGGGCGGGCCCGGAGGGGGCTCTCCGGCGTTTAGCGCTTGTTTATGGGGTCCTGTCATTCTCTTAAGTGACCGACCGCACAGGGGTGCGCGGTTGGGCCTCCCGGGCCTGTTCGGCGGTAACGGGGGAGCCGCCGAACAGGCCCGGTGCCGGTGAATCCGGCTCGGACGGCGCGGAGGGGGCGTCGTCCGGGTCGCGACCGGCCCGGGCCGGGTCGGCCGGGTCGCCGGTGGGGGCCGGCGGCCGGACCATCACGGCGACCCGCTCCGTGCCACACGGGGCGGGTTCCTGCCGCCGCGGCCCGTCCTGCGTCGCAAGACCCATACGGATCTCATCCTTCGCCGTGATCCTTCTCGTTCTCCGGTCCGATCCCGGCACGCCTCCGTCCCGTTAGCGTCGGGGTATGAGGATCGGACTTCTCGGCACCGGCACCGTCGCTCGCGCCCTCGCGTCCCGCTGGGCCGCCGCCGGACATGACGTCGTGCTCGGCTCCCGCAAGCCCGGGGAACGGGAAGGCAGGCCGGACGGCGGCCACACCGTCACCGGTCTGGCCGAGGCCGCGGCCCACGCCGACGTGCTCGTCAACGCCACCCCCGGCACGGCGTCCCTCGACGTGCTGGACGTGATCGGCGCCCCGGCCCTGACCGGCAAGGTGCTGATCGACGTGGCGGTCGGCCTGACGGAGGACATGCGGCTGTCGCACCCGGGCGTCTCGCTCGGCGAGGAGATCCAGGCCGCCCACCCCGAGCTGCGCGTGGTGAAGACGCTGTGCACGATCACCGCCGCGGTGATGGTCGCCCCCGACCTGCTGGACGGGCCGAGCACGGTCTTCCTCTCCGGCGACGACGACGACGCCAAACGCACGGTCGGCGGTCTGCTCACCGACCTCGGCTGGCCCGCGACGTCGCTGCTCGACCTGGGCGACATCGCCACGGCCCGGGGCCAGGAGCACTTCGCGCTGCTGTTCCTGGGCATCGCCGGGGCGCTGGGCACACACCGGTTCAACGTGCGGCTCGTCCCGGTGGCCCGCGCGGCGGTGCGGTAGGCCCGTACGCCGCCACGGCGTCAGGCCGCGGCGTCAGGTCGCGGCGGCGGGTTCGCGGAACGCACGGCCGCCGCCGCGCACCTTGTCCAGGACCTCCTGGCCCCTGCGGTCCACCTGGTGGGTGACCGCCTCCTGCGCCGCGCCGAAGATGGCCGACCAGGCGAGGATCTGCCCCGGGGTGTCCAGGTCGGACAGCCCCGGCACGACGCTGCCCCGCACCAGCAGCAGCCCGATGACGGCCGCCACCGCGCCGGCCGGGAGCTTCAGCAGCATCAGGGACATCGGCACCATGTACGGCGTCGTGGTCCCCTGGATCTTCCGCAACGACGCCGCCCCGGCCAGGGCCGCCGTCGCGAGGCCGACGGCTTCGACCGTGAGCACGTCCCAGCTCGACAGCGCGGTCCCGGTGGGGCAGGCGCGCTCGTTCCGCCGCGCGTCCTCGAAGCACATGTCGAAGACGCCCGGCTGCGCCGCCCCCCAGACGGCGAAGGCGACGGCGATGCAGGTCATCATCAGGGTGGCGCCGAACAGGCAGTTGCGGAACGACCGCACCCGCGCCCGTTCGGACTCCTCGGCGCCGTTGGCCGCCTTGAGGGCCCTGACCGCCAGTTCGCGGAACTCGGGCAGCAGCTTCTGGCCCGACGAGGTGAGGCGTTCCTCCAGCGCGCGGCGGCGCGGGTCCTGGGCGCCGAGGTGCTGGCGGACACGGGCCAGGACGTCGGCGGACCACCACTTCAGCTCGCCGGAGGGGGCGACCTGGAGCAGCTCGACCTCCACCTGATGGATGTTCGACCAGGTGGCGTCGACGTCGGAGCCGTACCAGGCCGCCTTCCAGGTGCTCCTGTCGGCTGCGGCCTCCCTGGCCCGGGCGAGCTGCCGCGCCACGCCGTCGAGCTTGCTCCGCTGGGCCGTCGCGACGAATCTCCTGCCCTTGATGCGTTCCAGGGCGTATTCGAGGCTGGCGATCTCGGCGAGGGCGCGCTCGCGCCACGACGCCCGGTCGCGGCGCGACCTGCGCCGGGCCGGGCCCTGGACCGCGCCTTTGCTCATAGGCCCATGGAACGGGAGGGCCGGGCGTGCCGCCCGCTGGGTACATTCGTCCGGGGCAACGGCCGGGGGACCGTCCCAGGGAACGGCCGTGGCGGATTCGCGGCGTGTCGCGGCGCGGAGCGACGGACTAGGGTCGGGGTCCATGGGAGTGCTGGACGGCAAGGCGGCCGTGGTCACCGGCGGTTCGCGCGGCATCGGGCGCGCGATCGTGGAACGGCTGGCGCGCGACGGCGCGCACGTCGTGTTCAGTTACGCGGCCAGCGCGGCGCACGCCGAGGAGGTGGAGCGCGCGGTCGGGAAGGCAGGCGGAACGGCGCACGCGGTGGCGGCCGACTTCCGGGAGCCCGCCACGGCGGAACGGCTCATGGAACGCGCGGAGCACCTGCTCGGCGGCCTGGATGTGCTCGTCAACAACGCGGTGCTGCCGTTCACCCCGACGAGGCTCGCGGACACGGACGAGAAGCAGTACGACGAGGCCATGGCGGCCAACGCCAAGGCCGTCTTCCTGACCATGCGGTACGCGGCACGCCGCATGCGCGACGGCGGGCGGATCGTCGGCATCTCCTCGCTCAACACGGCCCGCCCGGGGCCCGGCATCGGGACGTACGCGGCGAGCAAGGGAGCGCTGGAGCAGCTGTGCGCGGTCGCGGCGGTGGAGCTGGGCGGGCGCGGCATCACGGTGAACGTGGTCTCCCCCGGCGCCACCGACACGGACCTGCTGCGCGGCACGAACCCGCCCGAGGCACTGGAACGCGTCTCCGGCCTCACCCCCCTGGGCCGCCTCGGCCGACCCGCCGACGTCGCGGACGTGGTGGCCTTCCTGGCCGGTCCCGACGCCCGCTGGCTCACGGGCCAGAACCTCCGCGCGACGGGCGGCCTGGGCTAGGCCGGGCCGGGCCACGACGGCACGGTGCGGTACGGCGCGGTACGGCGCGCGGCCTCCGGCCGGTACGTCCGGCGTGCGCGGAGCCGCTGGGCGCCCGCCGGCGCCTCCGTGCCCCCGGCGGGGGCAGACCCGGCGAGGCGTCGTCGAGGTCGGCGCCCTCGGGGTGGTGTTCCGCGCGCGGCCGGGCCGGGGTGCACAGGCCCGCGTCGAGCCCGGCCACGCCGCCGCCGAGGGAGCGGGCGGCCTGGGCGCCCGGGCCGAAGGCCCGGGGTCAGTCCAGGAAGACCGTCACCGCCAGGGGCAGGTGGTCGGAGGCGGTCGTGGCGCGGAGGCGGAAGTCCGCGAAGGAGACATCGGCGGCGCCCAGGATCCAGTCGACGCGGCGCGGGGGCGAGACCGCCGTGTTCGCGTCCGGGTCGCCGTTCTCGTCCTGCGCGCTGCGGAAGCCCGCCTCGCGGACGGTCTCGATCTCCCGCGAGCCGGGGCGCGCGTTGAGGTCCCCGGCGAGCACGGTGTGCGGGTCGTCGCCGGTGGCGCGCAGCAGGGGGTCGAGCTGGCGGAGCCGTTCGCCGGGGTCGCCGCCGCCGTCGAGGTGGGTGGTGACGACGCGAGCCCGTTCGCCGTCCGCGAGGCCGACCGTGACCCGGGCCCAGGAGCGTCCGCCGGGCAGGCCGCCGGTCGCGGATTCGCGCACGGGCAGGCTGGTGAGGACCAGGTTGCCGGTCTGCCGGTCGGCCGCCCTGGCCCAGACGGTTTCCACGTCGAGGTGCCGTTCCAGCCAGGCCGCGAGGTCGAGGCCGCCCGCGCCCGTCCAGCCGCGCGGGACCTCCTGGAGCACCACCACGTGCGCGCCGGACTCCTCGATCACGTCCAGCACGGCCTCGGGGTTCAGCTCGCCGTGGCGGTCGACGGCGGCGTGCACGTTCCACGACAGCAGCCGGTACACCCCGCCCGCCGTGTCCGTGGGCAACGGGTCGGGCGCGGGCCGCACCGCGCCCAGCAGCGGCGGCGCGGCCAGCAGCAGCGTGGCCATGATCACCGGGACGAACCGGCCCGGCACCACCCCCTCGGCCGCTCCGGCGTCCGCCCCGGCCTCCGCCCCGGCGGGCGCCCGCAGCGCGGCCAGGGCCAGGCCGAGCGCGGCGAGCGTGGCGAACAGCCCCGGCACCCACCCCAGCCGGTACGGCAGCACCAGCAGCGCCGCGCCCAGCACGGCGCCCGCGCCCGCCACGGCCAGGTCGGCCAGCGGCCCCCGGCCGGTGGCCAGGCGGACCGTCAGCGCCCGGCGCAGCACCAGCGGCAGCACGGCGACCCCGGCCAGCGCGGCGAGCGCGGACAGGCCCGGCAGCCACACCGTCACCAGCACCGCGACCGGCAGCACCAGCACGACCCGGCGCGGCACGGTCTCCGACAGCAGCCAGACGGCCAGTACCGTTCCGGCCGCGATCCACAGCCCGGCGGCCGTCGGCGACACCCCGGCCCGTGCCGCGACCAGCCCCGGCGAGGCCAGCAGCACCGCGTACAGGCCGAACGCCGGTCCCAGCAGCACCGGCTCGGCGCCCCCGCCCGCCACCGTCTCCGCCGGTCCGGCGTCGGCGCGCCAGGCCAGCGCGCCGAGCAGCGCGGCCGACACGAGCGCGACCAGCCAGCCCGGGAGCCCGCCGCGCCACACCGGATCCAGCAGGTCGAGCGTCAGCCGCAGCGCGACGTCCACGCCCACGCCCAGGGCGATCGCCCGCGCCACCTGCCCCGGCCCGCCCTCGGCGGCGGCACGGCGGACGACGAGCACCAGCGCCGCCAGCGCCACGCCCGTCACCAGGGCGACCACCGGAACGGTCCGGACCGCCGGCACCTGCACCAGCAGCCGGGCCACCGCCAACGCCCCCACCGCCGATGTGACCGCGCGCCGGGTGCCCAGCCACCACGTCAGCGGACCGGCACCGGCGGCGGCGCACAGCGCCAGCACGGCCGCCGCGACCGTTCCCGTGGTGCCCGAGAGCCGCAGCGACTCCAGAGTGACCAGTGTGGTCACGGCGGTGAGCAGGGGCAGGGGCAGGGTCGGCGCGGCAGGGGTCATGGCCGGGACGTTAGCGCCCGCGAGCGGGGCGCCGCCGTTCGGGGTGCGGGGTGGGCGGGGGGCGCGTAGCGTCGAAGGACGAGCCGTCAGGTGAATTCCGCAACTGAGGGAGGCTCGACATGTGGCGCAACACGCTCGGCTTCGTGCTCGCCGCCATCGCCGCCGCCGCCGCTCTGGCCAGCGTTTTCTTCGACTGGTACGGCGCCCGCGACGGTCGGCGCTTCGAGTGGACGGAGCTGTTCACGGCGGACGGCATCACGGCCGACAACGCCAGTCTGTTCGCCGGATTGTTCCTGCCCATGCTGGTCGCCGCCGCGCTGGCGGTGACCGCGATCCTGCTGCGTTCGCGGCTGCTGATGCTGCTCGCGGGGATCACGGCGCTGGGCATCACGATCCTGTGGATGGTCCGCCAGTACCAGGTGACCGACAGTCTGGTCATCGGCCAGAACGGGCTGAAGTGGCCGGTGGCCGTGGCGCTGGGCTCGGGGCTGCTGATGCTGTTCAGCGCGGGCGGCATGGCGGGACGCCATGTGCGCGAAGAGCGCGCGCCGGTCGCCGAACCACGGCCGCGTCGCGGGCGCTTCGGCCGCCGCGCGGAACCGGGCGAGCCGTACTCGCGGCACCCGGACTACCCGGAGGACGAGGCCGGACAGGTCCATCAGGGCCCGTGGCCACGCGACACGCAGGCCCCGGAGCCGCAGCCCGGCGAACCCACCCACGAAACGACCCGCCGAGGCCGTCACCGACACCGCCGCGACGCGGCCTGACCGACGGGGCACAGGAAGGACCCATCCGGGCACGCCCGGGAGGCCCGGCCCCGGACCGGACCTCACCGGGCCGCCCCGGAACCACGGCTCAGGACCGAGCCGCCACCACGGCCCCCGGTCGGACAGGGCTTGGGCCCGGGGGGCGGGTCGCCAGACCCGTGGCGGGACGGTCGACGAGGGACGGTCGACGGCCAAAGCCGTCACCGCCACGACGCGGCCCGAGCCATGTGGCGGGCCGGTTCAGGGGACCGAGCCGCAGGGTCGCGTTCCGTGGTCGTGGGAGGGGCCGGCTTCCGCCGCGCCCGGCCCGGAGGGCTACGTCGCCTGGCGGGTGCCGCGGGCCGCGTCCAGGGCGTAGACGCAGTGGTCCTTGCTGCACGCGAAGATCATGCCGTCCGCGGCGGCCGGGGTGCCGGTGATGGCGCCGCCCGTTTCCAGCTTCCAGCTCAGCCGGCCGCTCACCGCGTCCAGCGTGTACAGGCAGTGGTCCTCCGAGCCGAAGTGCAGCCGGCCGTCGCTGACCACCGGGGAGCCGACGATCGAGTCGCCCGCCGCGAAGCGCCAGCGCGGGGTGCCGCTGACCGCGTCCAGCGTGTACATCGCCGTGCCGCTGCCCAGGTGCACCAGGCCGTCCGAGACCACCACCGGCTCCAGGGACTGCCGCGCCTCGGTCGCGATCCGCCAGCGGTCGTCGCCGGTGGCCGGGTCCAGCGCGTACACCGTGCCGAGGTAGTCCGTGAAGTACACCCCGGCGGAGCGGGAGGCCGGGGACTGGTACGTCGCCGGACAGAGGATCGCGGCCGGGGCGTCGAACCGCCACCGCTCCGCGCCGGTCGCCGCGTCCAGAGCCAGCACCCGCGAACCGGCGCACACGAACACCACGCCGTCGTCCGTGGGCGTGACCCGCACCGGCACTCCCCCGGTGGCCGAGGTGTCCCCGACCGGATACCGCCACATCTCGGAGCCGGTGCGCGCCTCCAGCACGTACAACTGGCCCTCGCCCCACGCGTAGACAACGCCGTCGTGCATGACGGGCGCCGTGTCGTGGGTCTCGAAGTCGGCCTGCGCGCCGGTCAGCTCCCACAACTGCTCGCCCGTGCCCGGCTCCCACGCCTGGACGCCGCCGCCCCGCGTGGCGGTGACGACCGTGCCGCGCTCGGCGCGCAGCGCGTAGATCCAGGTGTCGGTCTGGATCCGCCAGCGGTCGGAGCCGTCCGTGGCGTCCAGCGCGTACAGGCTCGGGCCGTCCGAGGCGAGCACCCGGCCGCCGGTGACGGCCATCGACCAGGCGACCTCGCGCGTCTTGAACTGCCGCCGCCCGCTGGCCACATCGAGCGCGTGCACCTCGAACGACGTGACGTACAGCAGGCCGTCGCGGACGATGGGCGAGCCCCACAGGTCGTTGTTCATCCGGAAGCGCCAGGGCCGCCAGCGCGCCGGGGCGGCGGCCTCGGTGGCCGGTCCCGGGCCGGGGCCCTGCACCTGGCCCGGGTGGGCCGTGGACGGGCTGGGCATGGACGCGGCCGGGGCGCCGGTCGGCGGGCGGGCCCAGTCCGGGGAGTGCGGCACGAGGTGGTCGCCGGGCGCGGCGGGCTCGCCGCGCTGCGGCCCCGGCCCGATCGGCATCCGCGAGCCGGGCAGCCGCACCGGCCGCTCCTCGCTCGGCAACGGCCCGGTCGGCGGCCCCGGCAACGGTCCGGTCGGCGCCCCGGTCGGCGCCCCGGAGGGCGGCGGGGGCGACGCGGACGGCGGGCCGACGGGCGGCCCGGTCGGCGGCCCGGAGGGCGCGGGCGGGATGGCCGGGAGCGGCGGGACCGGCGAGGGCCGCCCGGACGGCATCGGGGGCCGGGCGGGCGGCGACGCGGGCGCGCCGGGGGACGCGGGAGGCGCGGACGGCGGCGCCGACACGGCCCCGGCGGGCACCGGCACCTGCGGCCCGCGCCCCCGCCGCCGCTCGATCAGCGCCACCGCGCCCGGCGGCAGCCAGGCGGAGGCGGTGCCGGTGTCGTCGCTGGCGGCGAAGAGGTGCGGCGCGAGCTGCGCCTGGAGGTCGGCCGGGGTGGGGCGGTCCTCGGCCTTGTGGACCATGAGCGACTCGATCAGCGGGCGCAGCTCGTCCGGCAGCCCGGACAGGTCGGGCCGCTCGCGCAGCAGCATGAACACCGTCTCCACCGGGTTCGCCCCGTGGTAGGGCGGGTGTCCGGTGGCGGCGAAGACGAGCGTGGAGGCGAGGGAGAAGACGTCGCTGGCACCGCTGACGCTGCGCGAGTCGCGGGCCTGCTCGGGCGACATGTACGCCGGGGTGCCGACGGCGACGTTCGTCATGGTGAGGCGCGTGTTGGAGACGCCGGAGGCGATGCCGAAGTCGATGACGCGCGGCCCGTCCTCGACGACCAGCACGTTCGACGGCTTCAGGTCCCGGTGGACCAGGCCCGCGCCGTGGATCGACTGGAGCGCCTCCGCGATCCCGGCGGCCAGCCAGCGCACGGCGGCGGGCGGCAGCGGCCCGCACTCGGTGACGATCTCCTCCAGCGAGGGCGCGGGCACATAGGCGGTGGCCAGCCACGGAACGGCGGCGCGCGGATCGGCGTCCACCACGGCCGCCGTGTAGAACCCGCTGACGGCGCGGGCGGCCTCGACCTCGCGCGTGAAACGCACCCGGAAGAGCTGATCCTCGGCGAGCTCGCTGCGCACCGTCTTGATCGCGACGCGGCGTCCGGACGCCGAACGAGCCAGGTACACGAGCCCCATGCCCCCGGCGCCCAGCCGGCCGAGCACCTCGAACGGCCCGATCCGCCGCGGATCGTGCTGGGTTAGCTGCTCCACCATGTGCTGACACCTCCCCGTACGGGCGCTGCTTCTCCGCCCCGAGCAGCATCTCATCACCAGACGGCCCCGCGGACCTTCGGGACGATTCTTCCCCCCGGGACTGACACTGGCGAACCCGGGGTCTGGATTGAGCGAAGTGCACGGTATGCCCCGAGGTGCCTACCACAAGACCATCCGTTCGGATGCGATCAAATCGCGCCTTGATCACGCGTCGATAAGCTGACTGGCATGACAGGACAGGTAACGACCGTCGACGGCCGGGTCGCCGGGCGGCGGGGGCAGGCGACGCGGCAGAAGCTGCTCGACTGCCTCGGAAAGATGCTGGGCACCTCGCCGTACCGCGACGTGAGAGTCATCGACGTGGCCCGCAAGGCAGGCACCTCACCTGCAACGTTCTACCAATACTTCCCCGATGTGGAGGCCGCGGTCCTGGAGATCGCCGAGGGCACCGTGCGGGAGAGCGCCGAGCTCTCCTCGCTGGTCGCCGGGCGCTCCTGGGCCGGGAAGGCGGGTCGGCAGACCGCCGAGGAGCTGGTCGAGGGCTTCCTCGCGTTCTGGCGAAAACACGACGCCATCCTGCGCGTGATCGACCTCGGCGCGGCCGAGGGCGACCGGCGGTTCGTGCGGATGCGGACCCGTGTGCAGGGCGCGGTGGTGAAGCCGCTGGCGGACACCATCGAGAGCCTCCGGACCAAGGGCCGCGCGCCCGACGACGAGGTCACCCCGGCGGCGCTGGCCGGTTCCCTGGTCACCATGCTGGCCGCGGTCTCGTCGCAGCCGAAGAGCCTCCAGGCGCTGGGCGCCAAGCAGGCCGAGCTCAAGCCGACCCTGGCGCTGCTGGTGCACCTGGGGGTCACCGGCCGGAAGCCCGCGAAGTAACGGACCGGGCGGCGCCGCCCGGTTCCTGTCCCCGGCACGGCGCGCGCTCCGTCGCGTTCACGACCCGCCACCCTCTGTGAGGGCGGCGGGTCGTCTGCGTATGCTCATGGACATGGCTACGTCCCCTGTACACGTCATCGGGGCCGGTCCGGCCGGGCTCGCCGTCGCGGCTGCGCTCGGGCGCCGGGGAGTGCGGACCGTCGTGGTGGAGAAGTCCAGTGACGTGGGGGCGTCCTGGCGCGCGCACTACGACCGGCTGCGGCTCCACACCACCCGCCGCTGGTCCTCGCTGCCGGGGCTGGCGATACCGAGGTCGGCCGGGCGCTGGGTGGGGCGCGACGACTTCGTGCGCTATCTGGAGACCTACGCGCGGCACCACCGGCTCGACCTCGCCACCGGCGTCGAGGTGTTCACCGTCGATCGCCCCCAAGGGGGTGACGACGACTGGCTGTTGCACGCGACCGGCGGACGCCGGCTGCGCGCCGGCGCGGTCGTGGTGGCGACCGGCCTCCACCACACGCCGATGCTGCCCGACTGGCCGGGTCTGGCGGACTACACGGGCGAGTTGCTGCACGCCGGTGCCTACCGCTCCCCCGAGCCGTTCCGCGGCCGGGACGTGCTCGTCGTGGGCACGGGCAACACCGGCGCCGAGATCGCCGCGGACCTGGCGTCCGGCGGCGCGGGGCGGGTGCGGCTGGCGGTGCGGACCGCGCCGCACATCGTGCGCCGCGCCACGCTGGGGTGGCCCACGCAGGCCAGCGCGATCCTGTGCCGGAGGCTGCCGGTCGCGCTGACCGACCGGCTGGCCCGCCGCTGCGAGCGGCTGCTGGTGCCCGACCTGACCCGGCACGGGCTGCCGCGCCCCGGCACCGGGCGGTACTCGCGGGCGCGCGAGGGCGCGATCCCCGTGCTGGACGCGGGTCTTGTGCGGGCGGTGCGGCACGGCCTGGTCCAACCCGTGGCCGCGGTCGAGGGGTTCGACGGCGGCAAGGTGGTGCTGGCCAACGGCGACACCATAGGCCCCGATGTGGTGATAGCGGCGACCGGCTACCACAGCGGCCTGGGGCCGCTCGTCGGGCACGTGGGCGTGCTCGACGGCCGGGGACGCCCGCTGGTGCACGGCGCGGAGACCCACCCGGCCGCGGAGGGCCTGTACTTCATCGGCTACACGAATCCCGTCAGCGGGAACCTGCGCGAACTGGCGCGGGACGCCCCGAAGATCGCCGCCGCGATCGCCGAACGGCAGACCGTGGGCAGCGCGCGGCGCTGAAACGGTGGGCGGTGCCGAACGGCGCGCGGACGCTCAACGGCGGCGATGCGCGAGGCCGGACGCGCGTGTGAGGGGACTCCCCTCCCCATGCGGGGAGGGGGCCCTGCGGGGTGATCCGCACTCGCCGAGGCGCGCCCGCCACGGGGGCGGGGCCTCGACGTCCCCTCGCAGCGCATCACCCCATCCCGTCCGATCCGGCCTCCAACGGACTGGACGGAATACTTCCTCAGGGTGATCAGGCCGACACGGGACGTCAATAGCCGGCCGGAACTCTCCTGCCCGGCTCCGACGGCTCTGAAGCCTCTTCACCCCTGGGCGAACCGGCCGGCGAGCAGTCGAGCTCGCACCAGACGCGTTTGCCCTGTCCCTCGTGGTGCCAGCCCCAGCGGTCGGCGAGCACCTCCACCAACTCCAGCCCGCGCCCGCCGGTGTCCTCGCCCTCGGCATGTCTGGGCCGAGGCGCGCGGCTGCTGTCGTCCACCACCTCCAGGCGAACCGGAACGTTCCGCCCGGTCGCCACCTGCCGAACGGCGAGGCGCAGCACGGCCGGACGGCCGGTGTGCACCACCGCGTTCGTCACCAGCTCGGACACGAGCAGCACCAAGGTGTCCGTCTGCGACTCGTCAGGACGGGCCGGGCAGGGCTGCCCCTTCCCGAGCTGCGCCCGGACCCATCGCCGGGCACGGCCCACCTCCGAAGGCTCGGGGGCGACATCCAACTGTTTTTCCAGCTCCTGCACCGTTCACACCATCCGAACCGGGCGGACAAATCCCCTCACACCGAGCACAATCTCGGTGGGGGCCAGCATGATTGACGCGCGAGTCGGACAACAAGTGCTTCAGGAATATTCCGGCGCAAAGGAGTAAGCACACGCGGACCTGTGCGAGCGCTCAACCGCTCACTCGAACACTACTCAGGCAAGGCTCATTCGCACCGGCGCGAGCCGGGCACCGGCCCGCCTCACGCGGACAGGGCCGTCCCGGCGTCGCCCGCCGCCGCGTCCAGGTCGGGATAGCAGTCGAACAACCGCCGCACACCGAGCGCCGCCAGCACGCGGTTCACATGCGAGCCGTCCTCCGCGCCACGCGCGGGCAGGATGAGCCGAAGCTCCCCGGCGCACGAGCGCATCAACCGGCGCGCGGCGACCAGCACCCCGACCCCGCTGGAGTCGCAGAACACCACCTCGGACAGGTCGAGAACGATCCGTTTGCGGCCGTCCGCCACCGCGTCGTGCACCTGATGGCGGACGGTGGGCGACGTCGCCAGATCCAGCTCACCGACGACCCGCAGCACGGCCCACACCCCTCGCTGCTCTCCCTGCACCCTCAACGCCACGCCGCCGGGCCCCTTCTGTCGTCCATGCCACCTCTGCCGTCCGCCGCCGCCGCGGCCGGTGCCGCAGCCACCGCTGTCGCTCACTCGTCGCCAGGAGAACCGATTCTCTCCGAGCGGCCTGCCCACTTTCCCCCGCGCCACGCGTCACCTCTTCCCAACGGCGCTCCCACCGGACCCGGCCCGGATCCGGCCCGGGTCCGAGTCGCGCCCGGTCGTGTCCGGGCGCGTCCGGGGCGCGGATCGTCGCACGGGAGCGCGCACGAACGGCGCCGCGCACTACATTTGACGCTACGCACGGGGCCGGAGGTTGTCGCAAGGCCGGTGACGAGCGGGAATTGGGGGCCTGATGGCGCACGAGACACCGCCGCGCTGGGACCGGGAGATGCAGCAGCGGCTTGAGCGCGGAGAGGCCGCCGCCCTGGCCGAGTTGTACGACCGCTTCGCGTCGCTGGCCTACGGCATCGCGCAGCGGGTCCTCGACGACGAGGCCGCCACCGCGCAGGTGACCCGCGAGGTGTTCGCGGTGCTCTGGGAATCGCCGCCGGACTTCACCCCCGACACCGGCCCGATGCGGTCCTGGGTCGCGGGCCTGGCCCACCGGCTGGCCGTCCAGCGGCTGCGCGCGGACCTCGACGGCCGGGCGAGCGGCGCCGAACGGGCCGAGGCGGCCGAGCAGGTCCGGTCGGCCTCCACGGCCGCCCGCGCCGACTACATCGTCACCTCGATGCCCGCGCCACTGCGCGAGGCACTCGAACTCACCCGGTTCCAGCGGCGGGACTACCGGCAGGTCGCGGAACAGCTCGGCATCACCGAGGCGGAGGCCCGCCGCCGGTTACGGCTGGGCCTGCAACTGCTGTCCACCGCCGCCCAGTACGACGCGGAGGGCCTGTGACCAGACCGCACGCCGACAACGGATGGAGACCGGACCGGTGGGACCGGCCGGACCGATACGACCGGCCGGACGGGTGGGACCCGCCGGACCGACACGACCCGCCGGACCGACACGACCGGCCGGACGGCCCGGACGGCCCGGACGGGAAGACAGGCGGGGAAAGAGGGGAAAGAACAGGCGGCGAGCCACGTGTACCGCGCCCCCGGGACGGGTTCACGGAGTTCGTGGAGTCGTTCGCACGGGCGGGCCTGCTGCCGCCCGGCGCGGAGGACGCCGCGACGGCCCCCATCCGGCAGCGGGAGGCGAACGAGCCGATGTCCGCCCACCACGACCTCATGTCCCTGCTCGGCGCCTGGGCGCTGTCGGCCTGCTCCCCGGAGGAGACCGCCCGCGTCGAGGCCCACCTCGGCGACTGCGGCCGGTGCGCCGAGGAGGCCCTGCGGCTGCGCGAGGCCGCCACGTTCCTCGAACCCCAGCGCAGCCTCGACCTCGATCCCAGGCTGCGGGTGCGCGTGCTGGAGACCTGCCTCGCCCGCCGCCCCGCCCGGGAGCCGGTGCCGCCGTGGGCCGCGCCGCTGGACGCGGAGGCCGCCCGCCTCGACGCGCTGCTGAACGACATGGCCGAGGACGAGTGGCGCGCACCCGTCGAGCTGCGCTGGTTCGAGGACGAACGGTGGCACCGGAGGGCCACGACCGTGGCCGGGGTGCTGGACCATCTGCTGTCCACGGACGGGCTGCTGGCCAGGGCGGTCGGCCTGCCCGACCCGCTCGCCCCGCTGGTCCCCGGTACCGGGGACGACCCGGTGGCCCGCACCCTGGCCCGCTGGCGCGCCACCCCCGAACCGCGCGCCGAACCCCGCGCCCCCTGGCTCCCGTGGCGGGAGCAGATCCGCGCGCTGATACGGGCGGCGGCGAGCTGGCAGAAGACCACGTCGTCCAGCGCCACATGGGCC
>NZ_JBPQTQ010000055.1:0-35348 GCF_051386415.1 Streptomyces sp. URMC 129 | reverse complement strand
GCCCGCCCGTTCCCCGGCCCGGCCCCCGTGCCCTATCCGCTCCGCGCGCGGGCGCCGTACCGTGGACGGCATGACGAGTCTCGGCGGTACGGACCTGATCGACTGGAATCTGGCGGTCTCCACCGCGTCCCGCATCGCCCGCCCCGGCCCCGAGGTGAGCCGCGACGAGGCCCGCGAGGTCGTCGCCGAGCTGCGCCGCCACGCCCAGGCGTCCGAGCGGCACGTCCGCCAGTTCACCGGCATGGACACCGGCGCCGCGGACACCCCCGTGCTGGTCGTGGACCGGCCGGGCTGGATCCGGGCGAACGTGGCGGGCTTCCGCGAGGTGCTGCTGCCGCTGACGGCCAAGATGCGCGAGCGGCGCGCCGCCATGCCCGGCGGCACCGCGCTCACCGCCATGGGCAGCAAGGTCACCGGCATCGAGGTCGGGATGCTGCTGTCGTTCCTCTCCTCGCGCGTGCTCGGCCAGTACGAGACGTTCGCCCCGCCGAGCCCGGACCTGCCGGGCGGCGACGGCCTCGTCCCGGGCGCCGGGCGGCTGCTGCTCGTCGCGCCCAACATCGTCCACGTCGAACGCGAACTCGACGTCCACCCGCACGATTTCCGGCTCTGGGTCTGCCTGCACGAGGAGACCCACCGCACCCAGTTCACCGCCGTGCCCTGGCTCCAGGACCACCTGAAGAGCGAGATCCAGGCGTTCCTGCTGGAGGCCGACGTCGACCCCGCCACCGTGCTGGAGCGGTTGCGGCAGGCGGCCCAGTCGATGACCGGGCGCGGCGGCGGCGAGGAGCGGAGCGAGTCCGACCCCGGGCTCGGCATCGTGGACCTGGTGCAGACCCCGCGCCAGCGGGAGATCCTCGACCGCCTCACGGCCGTGATGTCGCTGCTGGAGGGGCACGCCGACTTCGTCATGGACGGCGTCGGGCCGGCCGTGGTGCCGTCGGTGGGGGAGATCCGCGAGAAGTTCACCAAGCGGCGGCAGACGGGCGCCGGGCGGCTGGACCGGGCGCTGCGCAGACTGCTGGGGATGGACGCCAAGCTGCGCCAGTACCGCGACGGGGAGCGGTTCGTGCGGACGGTCGTCGAGCAGGCCGGGATGGCGGGGTTCAACAAGGTGTGGACCTCGCCGAACACCCTGCCGACGAAGGAGGAGATCTCCCACCCGGAGCGCTGGGTCTCCCGGGTGCGGCCCGCCGGGTCCTAGGTTGCCGGATTCCTCCGAAATCACTCGTACGAGGGACCGTGGCGGCATGCCTGGCGTGCGATGCTCGGGTAACAGGCCTCCTCTGTCACCATTTACGCACACAGCGTGACAGCGCTTCCCGAGCCCGAAGCCCCAGAGAGAAGTGATGCGGATATGGGTCCCCATCCTGCGGTCGCCGCGATACGCCTGGCGGTCCGCCGCGTTCTGCACGACGTTCTCAGCGACTCGCCCCCCGGCCGCCCCCCGCTGGTGCTCGCCGCCTGCTCCGGCGGCGCCGACTCCATGGCCCTCGCCTCGGCCCTCGCCTTCGAAGCACCGCGCCTGCGCGTCCGGGCCGGCGGGATCACCGTCGACCACGGCCTCCAGACCGGCTCCGACGACCGGGCCCACGAGGTCGCCGAGCGGCTGACCGCCCTCGGCCTCGACCCCGTCGACACCGTCACGGTCACCGTGGGCCGCGCCGGCGGCCCCGAGGCGGCGGCGCGCACCGCCCGGTACGCGGCGCTCGACGACGCCGCCGAACGTCATGGCGCGACCGCCGTGCTCCTGGGCCATACCCGCGACGACCAGGCGGAAACCGTGCTGCTGGGCCTGGCTCGCGGCTCGGGCACCCGCTCGCTCGCCGGGATGGCCGCCGTCTCCGGCGGGCTGTCCGGCACCGCCGGCGCCGGCCGCCGCTACCGGCGCCCGTTCCTCCACATCGACCGCCAGACCACGCGCAAGGCGTGCCTCGTGCAGGCCCTCCCCGTATGGGACGACCCGCACAACGCCGACCCCTCGTTCACCCGCTCCCGCGTCCGCCACGAGGCCCTGCCCGTGCTGGAGAAGGCCCTCGGCCGGGGCATCGTGGAGGCCCTGGCCCGCACCGCACAGCTGTCCAGGGATGACGCCGACGCGCTCGACGCGTGGGCGCAGGAGGCCCAGCGGGCGGCGACCCGCCCCGACGGCACCCTGGACATCGCCGCGCTGCACGCCCTGCCCCCCGCCGTCCGCCGCCGCGTGCTGCGCCGCGCGGCCATCGCCGCGGGCGCCCCGGCCGGTTCGCTGTTCGCCCGGCACATCGAGGAGACCGACCGCCTGATCACCGCCTGGCGCGGGCAGCGCCCCCTCAACCTGCCGGGCCGCGTCGAGGCGAAACGGCAGGGTGGCAGACTGGTCCTCACGCAGGCGAACCAGTAGAGCCGGGCAGGCCCGGTAGAGAGCAGTGGCACGGGTGCGAGAGACGGACCTGGGGGCCGACCTGGAGTCGGTGCTCATCACCAAGGAAGAGATCGACGCCAAGCTCGGGGAGCTTGCCGCGAAGATCGACGCTGAGTACGCGGGGAAGGACCTCCTTCTCGTCGGGGTCCTCAAGGGCGCGGTCATGGTCATGGCCGACCTCGCCCGTGCCCTCGCCTCGCCCGTCACCATGGACTGGATGGCGGTGTCCTCCTACGGCGCCGGCACCCAGTCCTCGGGCGTCGTCCGCATCCTCAAGGACCTCGACACCGACATCGCGGGCCGGCACGTGCTCATCGTCGAGGACATCATCGACTCCGGGCTGACCCTCTCCTGGCTGCTGTCGAACCTCGGCTCCCGCCAGCCCGCCTCGCTGCGGGTGTGCACCCTCCTGCGCAAGCCGGACGCCGCGAAGGTCGACATCGACGTCGAATGGGTCGGCTTCGACATCCCGAACGAATTCGTGGTGGGATACGGGCTCGACTACGCCGAGAAGTACCGCAATCTCCCGTTCGTCGGCACGCTCGCGCCGCACGTCTACAACGGGTAGCCGGGAACACCGGGCGATGCCCTACCGTTTAAGTGGGGAGAGGCGGCGGCACCCCGCGCTGGGGTACCGTCGCGGTAGGTCAAGCTGAGACAAGGCCGGGCGCGATTCGGCCGACACCGCGCGCACAGCGGATCCCATCCGGGGGCTGTGCCTCTACGTGGCAGGAGGGACGGGGCCGCGCCGCCCCGTATGGATAGACGTGAAGCGCTATTTCCGTGGGCCAGTGATGTGGATTGTGCTGGCCGTCCTCGCCGTCATTCTGCTGATGCAGGTGTTCAGCTCGTCCGAGGGCTACAAGAAGGTGGACACCGGCGAGGTCGTCCAGGCGATCAGCCAGAACCATGTGCGGTCCGCCGAGCTCACGACCGGTGATGAGCAGATGATCCGGGTCGAGCTCCGCGACGGCCACGAGATCGAGGGCAGTGGCAAGGTCCAGGCCAGCTACATCGACGGCCAGGGCGAGGAGCTCGCCCGCGACCTCCAGGCCAAGTTCCAGGACGACCAGCTTCCGGACGGGTACACCGTCTCGCCCAAGTCGCAGAACCCCTTCGTGGGGATGCTGCTGTCGATCCTGCCGTTCCTCCTCATCATCATCGTGTTCCTGTTCCTGATGAACCAGATGCAGGGCGGCGGCTCCCGCGTGATGAACTTCGGGAAGTCGAAGGCGAAGCTCATCACCAAGGACACCCCCAAGACGACGTTCGCCGACGTGGCCGGTTCGGACGAGGCCGTGGAGGAGCTCCAGGAGATCAAGGAGTTCCTGCAGGAGCCCGCGAAGTTCCAGGCCGTCGGCGCCAAGATCCCCAAGGGCGTGCTGCTCTACGGCCCGCCCGGCACCGGCAAGACGCTGCTGGCCCGCGCGGTCGCGGGCGAGGCGGGCGTCCCCTTCTACTCGATCTCCGGTTCCGACTTCGTCGAGATGTTCGTCGGCGTCGGCGCCTCCCGTGTCCGTGACCTGTTCGAGCAGGCCAAGGCGAACGCCCCGGCGATCGTCTTCGTGGACGAGATCGACGCGGTCGGCCGCCACCGCGGCGCCGGCATGGGCGGCGGGCACGACGAGCGGGAGCAGACGCTCAACCAGCTCCTGGTCGAGATGGACGGCTTCGACGTCAAGGGCGGCGTGATCCTCATCGCCGCGACCAACCGTCCGGACATCCTCGACCCGGCGCTGCTGCGCCCCGGCCGCTTCGACCGGCAGATCGCGGTGGACCGCCCCGACATGAACGGCCGGCTGGAGATCCTCAAGGTCCACCAGCGCGGCAAGCCGGTCGCGCCCGACGTCGACCTGTCGGCCGTCGCCCGGCGGACGCCCGGCTTCACCGGCGCCGATCTGAGCAACGTGCTGAACGAGGCGGCGCTGCTGGCCGCCCGGGGCAACGCGAAGATGATCGACAACAAGTTCCTCGACGAGGCGATCGACCGCGTCGTGGCCGGTCCGCAGAAGCGCACCCGGATCATGAGCCAGAAGGAGAAGATGATCACCGCGTACCACGAGGGCGGGCACGCCCTGGTCGCGGCGGCCTCTCCCAACAGCGACCCGGTGCACAAGGTGACAATCCTCTCCCGCGGCCGCGCCCTCGGTTACACGATGGTGCTGCCCGAGGAGGACAAGTACTCCACCACGCGGAACGAGATGCTGGACCGGCTCGCCTACATGATGGGCGGCCGGGCGGCCGAGGAGCTGGTCTTCCACGACCCGACCACGGGCGCGGGCGACGACATCGAGAAGGCCACCTCCACGGCCCGCGCGATGGTCACCCAGTTCGGCATGACCGAGCGGCTGGGCGCCATCAAGTTCGGCCAGGACCACTCCGAGCCGTTCCTCGGCAAGGAGATGGGCCACCAGCGCGACTACTCGGAGGAGGTCGCCGGGCTGGTGGACGAGGAGGTCAAGAAGCTGATCGAGGGCGCGCACAACGAAGCCTGGGAAATCCTGGTGGAGAACCGCGACGTCCTGGACAACCTCGTGCTGGCGCTCCTGGAGAAGGAGACGCTCAACAAGGAGGAGCTGGCCGAGATCTTCGCGCCCGTCGTCAAGCGCCCGCCGCGCCCGGCGTGGACCGGCTCGGCCCGCCGCACCCCGTCGACCAGGCCCCCGGTCACCTTCCCGGTCAAGGGCATCAACCTGGCCAACGGCAGCCTGGAGAAGGGCAAGGCACCGCTCGAATCGGTGGACGAGAACGGCTCCGGACCGGGCTCCGGCTCCGAGGACTGATCAGCGGACCGGAATGCCTCCCGCGCCCCTCACGTTCTAGGGTGAGGGGCGCGGCCGTGTGCGGACGCGGACGCCGGGATGAGGAGCGAGGATCACATGACCGACCCGTTGACCCTGACGGGCCTTGGCACTGGCCCCGGCCCCGAGACCGGGTCCAGACAGACGCCGATCGGCGAGTTCGACGAGAAGCGCGCGGAGAAGGCCGTCCGCGAGCTGCTCATCGCGGTCGGCGAGGACCCGGACCGGGAGGGCCTGCGGGACACCCCGGCCCGCGTGGCGCGGGCCTACAAGGAGATATTCGCCGGGCTGTGGCAGCGGCCCGAGGACGTGCTGACCACCACGTTCGACCTGGGCCACGACGAGATGGTGCTGGTGAAGGACATCGAGGTGCTGTCGTCCTGCGAGCACCACCTCGTGCCGTTCGTCGGGCAGGCGCACGTCGGCTACATCCCGTCGGCCAGCGGGAAGATCACCGGCCTGTCCAAGCTGGCGCGGCTGGTGGACGTGTTCGCCCGCCGCCCGCAGGTGCAGGAGCGGCTGACCACGCAGATCGCGGACTCGCTGATGCGGATCCTGGAGCCGCGCGGGGTGATCGTGGTCGTGGAGTGCGAGCACATGTGCATGACCATGCGCGGGGTGCGCAAGCCGGGGGCCAAGACCACGACCTCGGCCGTCCGGGGGCAGCTCCGGGACGCCGCCACCCGCGCCGAGGCCATGAGTCTCATTCTTGCCCGGTAGAGGGGCCTCGCCCGGTAGCGAGGAGTCCGGTCACCGGTGCTGGGCGCCGGTGCCGAAGAAGTCGAAGCCGCCCACGCGCCGCGAGGTCGCCGGCGTCGCGGGACGCTGCGGCGGCGGCACGTACTGCGCCTCCGGGGCCTGCTGGGGCTGCTGGGTCTGTTCGGCCTGCGGCGGGGCCTGCGGTGCCTGGTGCCGGGCGGCCTCGCGCTGGCGGGCCGCGTTCCGGGACAGGCGGATCAGCGCCTCGTGGGCCTGCCGGTAGGTGAGCTGCGTCGGGGCGCCGCGCGCGGTGCGGTGGTCGGTGGCGTCGACGGTCAGCGCCTTCGCCGGGATCGCCGCCTCCAGGGCGAGCAGCCGGCGGCCCTCCAGCGCCTTGGCCCGCTCGGACTCCGCGGTCGCGTAGCGCCGCAGCAGGTCCGCGTGCTCGGTGCGCAGCCCGGCCAGCTCCAGGCGCGCCGCGCCCAGGTCGGCCCGCTTGGCGCGGAGCTTGGCCTCCAGCTCCCCGATCAGGTCCTGGGCCTCCTCCAGCTCGGCCTGTTTCTCCTCCATCTGCCAGACCACCCCGGCCTTGGCGGCGCGCTCGCGCGCGACCTGCCGCCCGGCCTCCAGATCCCAGCGGCGCAGCAGTGCCGCGCACGTCGCGGCGGAGGCCGCCGCGACGGCGACGAGGATGCGCAGGACGGGCGCGTCCTCGTCGCCCAGCAGCAGGGCCCCGCCGGCGCACAACAGCGCCAGGCCGCCCAGAGCGGCCGGGGCCAGCACCCGGTGGAGTGCTGATGAGCGGTGACGTCCACGTGCCATGGTGGAAACTTACCGTGACGTCGACAGCCGACGGGAGGGTGTCCAGTCGGTTGTGGCCTGGGAGTTATCGACGGGCCGCGCGGCGCGCTCAGTTCCGGAGCAGGCCGTGCTCCTCCAGGTAGTCGCGGGCGACGTCCTCCGGCTTGCGGCGCTCGGCGTCGACCTGCCGGTTCAGCTCGATCAGGTCCTCGGTGGTCAGCTCCGCGGTCAGCCGGTCGAGGGCGGCGGCGATCTCCTCGTCGCCCGCGCTCTCGGTGTTCAGCACGGGCAGCAGGTTGTCCGCGAGTTGGAGGTTCTTGTCGTCCTCCAGCAGGACCAGGCCGAAGTCCTCCAGGGTGGCGTCGGTGGTGACGACCAGGGCCATATCGGCGTCGCCGTTCTGGACGGCCTGCTTGGACTGGACGGTGGCGACGCCCAGCGGGTCGACACCGGTGATGTCGATGCCGTAGGTGTCCTCCAGCCCCGGCTCGCAGAACGGCCGTTCGGGGCAGTCCTCGCCCGCCGCCAGGCGGACGGGCAGGCCGGAGGCGCCCAGGTCGCTCAGGGTCGTCAGGTCGTGCTCGGCGGCGAACTCCTCGGTGACGGCGAACGCGTTCTGGTCCACGGCCTCGCCCGCGTCCAGCACGGTCAGGCCCCGGGGCTCGGCCAGTTCGCGCAGCGCGGCGACGGTCTCGTCCACGTCGGAGGTGGCGACGGGCTCGGCGTCGGGGCCGTTGACCTGCGCGTTGAGGAACTCGGCGAGGGTGGCGGCGTATTCGGGCACGATGTCGATGCCGCCGCTCTCCAGCTCCGGCTCGTACAGCTCGCGGCCCTCGACGGTCTCGATGGTGGTGGAGTAGCCGGCGTCCTGGAGGATCTGCGCGTAGAGCTGGGTCATGATCGTGGCCTCGGTGAAGCCGGCGCCGCCGATGGTCAGCGAGCCGCCGCTGTCCTCGTCCCCGCCGCCGCCCGCGCCCTGCTCCTCCAGGTCGTCGCCGGCACACGCGGCCAGGGAGAGCGCCAGGGCGGTGACGGTGCCGACGGCCAGCTTGGCGCGGCGTCTGTGGGGGGTGGGGTGCGCGGTCACGGGATTCTCCGTCCGTCGGTTCGGGTCGGTTCGGGCGGTGCGGGGGTCGTGCGGGGGCGGCGGCCCGGGTCGAGCAGGCGCTGGGCGAGGACCAGCACCCCCTCGACGGCCAGCGCGAGCAGGGCGACGACGATCGCTCCGGCGACGACCTGCTCGGTGCGGTACCGGGCGAAGCCGGCGGTGATGATCCGGCCGAGGCCGCCGCCGCCCGCGAGGGCGGCGAGCGTCGCGGTGGCGACGATCTGCACGGCGGCGGTGCGGATGCCGGTCATGATCAGCGGGAAGGCCAGGGGGAGTTCGACGCGGGCCAGGAGCTGCGGGCGCGACATGCCCATGCCGCGGGCGGCCTCCACGACGCCGCGGTCGGCCTCGGAGACGCCGACGTAGGCGTTGGTCAGCAGCGGCGGCACGGCGAAGAGGACCAGGGCCAGGATGGTGGGCAGGTCGCCGTGGCGGCCCAGGGGGCTGAGGGTGAGCAGCACCAGCACGGCGAAGGTGGGGACCGCGCGCCCGGCGTTGGAGATGTTGATGGCGAGCGCGCCGCCGAGGCGGCGCCCGCCGCCGTGGCCGAGCCAGAAGGCGAGCGGCAGCGCGAGGGCGCAGGCCAGCAGGAGGCAGACGCCGGTCAGGTAGAGGTGCTCGCTCAGCCGGTGGGTGACCCCGGACTCGCCGGACCAGTGGGACCCGGTGGTCAGCCAGGTCCAGGCGTCGCCGATCACGCCCACGTCACACCGTCCCCGGGGCGTCGAGGACCGCGTCCCTGGTCACGGGCCCGCGCCGTTTCCCGCCGCCCGCGCGCGTCCACGGGGTGATCAGCCGCTGGACCCCGAGCAGGGTCACGTCGGCCAGGACGGCGAGCGCGACGCACAGGACGGAGGCGGTGAGCACCTGGGCCTTGAAGTAGCTGTGCATGCCGCTGTAGATGAGGTTGCCGAGCCCGCCGTGGCCGACGATCGCGCCGACCGTGGCCAGCGAGATCGCGGAGACCGTGGCGATCCGCAGCCCGGCCATCAACGCGGGTAGCGCGAGGGGAAGTTCGACCGCGAACAGCATGCGTCCGCGGCCGTAGCCGAGCCCGCGGGCGGCCTCGCGGGCCTCCTCGGGGACCGATTGGAGGCCGGTCAGCGTGTTGCGCACCAGGATCGTGAGCGAGTACAGCACCAGGCCGCAGACGACGACCGAGACGGAGATGCCGAAGACGGGCAGCAGCAGCGCGTACATGGCGAGCGTCGGCACGGTGTAGAGCACGGTGGTCAGGCTGAGGATGCCGCCGGCCGCGACCTGCCAGCGGCGGGCGGCGAGCGCGAGGGGGAACGAGGCGAGGGCGGCGATGGCGACGGCCGTCACCGTGATCAGGACGTGCTCCACGGTGGCGTCGGCCAGTTCCTCGGCGCGGCTGCGCACATATTCACCGCAGATCCACTCGTTCGCCGCAAGACAGCTCTCGCCGGTGGCCGCACTCATGGTCCGACACCCTAGCCTCCAAATCTGACAGGATGATGAACATGTTGCGCTTCGAGCACGTGTCCAAGCGTTATCCCGACGGGACCGTCGCGGTGGACGACCTCAACCTCGAAGTGGGCGAAGGCGAGTTGGTCACTCTGGTGGGGCCTTCCGGGTGCGGCAAGACCACCACCATGAAGATGGTCAACCGGCTGGAGGAGCCCACCCAGGGGCGCGTCCTGCTCGACGGTCAGGACGTCGCGGACTACGACCCGGTGAAGCTGCGCCGCCGCATCGGCTACGTGATCCAGCAGGTCGGCCTCTTCCCGCACCGGACCGTGCTCGACAACACCGCGACCGTGCCGCACCTGCTGGGCTGGCGGCGCGCGGAGGCCCGCAGGCGGGCGGCGGAGCTGCTGGAGCTGGTCGGCCTCGACCCCTCGGTGTACGGCGGCCGGTACCCGGACCAGCTCTCCGGCGGGCAGCGGCAGCGGGTCGGGGTGGCGCGGGCGCTCGCGGCGGACCCGCCGGTGCTGCTGATGGACGAGCCGTTCGGCGCGGTGGACCCGGTGGTGCGCGAGCGGTTGCAGAACGAGTTCCTGCGGCTCCAGGCCGAGGTGCGCAAGACGGTGCTGTTCGTGACGCACGACATCGAGGAGGCCGTGCGGCTCGGCGACCGCATCGCGGTGTACGGGCAGGGCCGGATCGAGCAGTTCGACTCGCCGGCCGCGGTGCTGGGCGCCCCGGCCAACGACTACGTGGCCTCGTTCGTCGGCAGCGACCGCGGGCTGAAGCGGCTGTCGGTGACCCCGCTGGAGCGCGGCGACCTCCGGACGCCGCCGGTGGTGCGCCTGGAGGACCCGATGGCCGTGGCGGCGGAGCGGATGCGCGCGGACGGCGCGCGCTGGGCCGTGGTGCTGGACGGCGACGGCGGCCTGCACGGCTGGGTGCCGCTGCCGGACGCGGGCGACGCCGGTGACGGGCGGGTCGCGGACCGGGCGCGGCGGATGGAGGCGTGGCTGCCGCTGGGCTCGTCGCTGAAGCAGGCGTTCTCCACGATGCTCCAGTACGACGCGGGCTGGATCGCGGTGCTGGACGAGGCGGACCGTTTCCTCGGCGTCCTCACGCCGGGCGGGCTGCACGAGGCGCTCCGCCGCTCGATCGACGCGGACGGGCGGAACGTCGAGCGGTCCGCGGTCGAACTGGACGTCGCGGGCGACGGCTAGGGCCCGTCCTCAAGAGGCCGCCCTGCCCACGACGCCTGGCACGCACGCTCGCAGACGCCGTGGGCGGCCGGACGCCCGCTTTGAAGGCGGGCCCTGGGCCCCGGCGCCCGCCGGGGGTGTCAGACCGGGGAGCCCATCGGGCCGTTGCCGTGGCCCTCGCTGGTCTCGTCGCCGTCCGGGAGGCGGCAGACCCGTTCGAGGAAGAGGGCCGCCGCGACCACCGCGAAGCCCGCCACCACCGCCAGCCCCGCGTAGATCGCCTGGTCCCTGCGGTTGGGCACGTCCAGCCGTTCCATCACCAGGAACAGCCCGAAGCCGCCGTACCCGCCGGCCACCAGCGCCGAGACCAGCGCGCTGGCCTGGCCGAAGACGACCGCGCGGGCCGCCATCAGCCGGTCCACCGGCCGGGCGCCCGGCCGCCGCTCGCGCTGGGCCCGCAGCCGGGAACGCAGCGACAGCGCGGTGGCCAGCAGCGCGGTGGCGATCAGGCCGAGGATGACGGGCGCGAGGAGCGGCACGGCCGGCAGCGTGTTGCCGAGGGAGTCCCACAGCCCGGCGGCGGCCCAGGCGAGGGCCGCCGCCGCGGCGAACAGTCCGGCCAGTGTCGCGATCCGCAGTTGGTTCACCGCTGTGCGCGCCCCTCGTGGTGGATGAGCTGTAGCCGGTCAGTCCGGGAGGACGAGCGTGAGATCCGCGCGGAGCGTCACGCCCTGTCCGGTCAGGCGGGGCAGCAGCTCCGTGACCGGACCCCGCCCCGGGACAACGGCGTCGGGCTGGACATCGTGCCACGGCGCCAGCACGAAGGCCCGTTCGTGGGCGCGCGGGTGGGGCAGGGTGAGCGCCGGATCGTCGGAGACGACGTCCTGGTAGGCCACGATGTCGACGTCGAGGGTGCGCGGTCCCCAGCGGGTGTCCCGCACCCGTTGGTACGCCTCCTCCACCGCGTGCGCCCGCTCCAGCAGCGACGACGGCGGCAGCGTGGTCCGCAGCAGCACCACCGCGTTGAGGTACGGGGCCTGGGCGCCGGGCTCGACGCCCCACGGCTCGGTCTCGTAGACGGGGGAGACGGCCTTCACCTTCAGGCCGGGGGTGTCGGCGAGCGCGTCGACCGCGCCCTGGAGGGTGTCCAGGCGGTCGCCCAGGTTGCTGCCGAGGGACAGCACGGCGGTCCTGGGGTTGTGGAGGGTCGAGTCGGCGGCGTCCACCTGGCGCACGACGGACGCGGGGACCGGCTGCACGGTGGGATCGGGGGAGGACGGGGCATCGGGGGTCATGCTCGGCTCCGCTTGATGGTGATGGTCACGTCGTCGAAGGGAACGGTGATCGGTGCCTCCGGCTTGTGCACCGTCACCTCGGCCTCGCGCACGGCGTCGTGCGCGAGGCACCGGTCGGCGACGCGCTGGGCCAGCGTCTCCAGCAGGTCGCAGGGCTCACCCGTGATCACGGCGGTGACCTGCTCGGCCACGACGCCGTAGTCCACGGTCCTGGCCAGGTCGTCGGCCGAGGCCGCCGGACGGGTGTCGACGCCCAGCACGACGTCGACGACGAACGGCTGTCCCTCGGCACGTTCCCTCGGGAGCACGCCGTGAAAGCCCTTGGCCCGCAGTCCGCGCAGGGCGATTCTGTCCACGGCGGTGACTCCCTCGGTCGGGTGGCGGCGGCATGACGCCTCGGTCCGGCATTCGAATCTACCTGCGACACCCTGACCCCCTCGTCAGCGCCGCCCGCCCGCGCGGTGTTCCCGCTGGACGGACCCGGCGCGGGCGCCGCTGCCCCTACCCTGGTGGCATGAGCATCTCGCACGGCCAGGTGAGCGGCCTGCCCCGGTGGGACCGCTGCGCGGTCATGGGGGTGGTCAACGTCACACCGGACTCGTTCTCGGACGGCGGGCGGTGGTTCGACGTCGAGTCCGCGGTCAAGCGCGGCATGGACCTGGTGGCCCAGGGCGCGGATCTCGTGGACGTCGGCGGCGAGTCGACCCGCCCCGGCGCGACCCGGGTGGACGAGGCCGAGGAGCTGCGCCGGGTGATCCCGGTGGTGCGGGAGCTGGCGGCCGAGGGCGTCGTCGTCAGCGTGGACACCATGCGGGCCAGCGTCGCGGAGCGGTCGGTGGCGGCGGGCGCCCGGCTGGTCAACGACGTGAGCGGCGGCCGGGCCGACGCCCGGATGGTGCCGGTGGTGGCGGACGCGGCGGTGCCGTTCGTCGTGATGCACTGGCGCGGCCAGAGCGCCGACATGAACGAGCGCGCGGTCTACGGCGACGTGGTGGGCGAGGTGATCGCCGAGCTGCGCGCGAGCCTGGACGCGGCGGTGGCCGGCGGGATCGCGGCGGACCGGATCGTCACCGACCCCGGCCTCGGCTTCGCCAAGCGGGCCGAGCACGACCTGGCGCTGGTGGCCGCGATGGACCGGTTGCGCGCCGAGCTGGGCCTGCCGCTGCTGATCGCGGCCTCGCGGAAGCGGTTCCTGGGCCGGGCGCTGGCCCGGCCGGACGGCACGCCGCCGCCGGCCCGCGAGCGCGACGCGGCCACGGCTGCCGTCACGGCGCTGGCCGCCCGCGCGGGTGCCTGGGCGGTGCGCGTGCACGAGGTGCGGGCCAGCGCGGACGCGGTGCGGGTGGCGCGGGCGGTCGCCGGCGCGGAGGGGGCCGGATGAGCGGCGCCGCGGCGGACATCGAAGCCGTCTCCGCCGCCAACACCGCGCTGTACGACGCCCTGGAGCAGGGCGATCTGGACGCCGTGGCCGATCAGTGGCTGGAGGACGGCGTGAGCGTCGTCCACCCCGGCTGGCCGGTGATCAGCGGGCGCGGCGAGGTGATCCGCTCCTACGCGCTGATCATGGCGAACACCGACTACATCCAGTTCTTCCTGACCGACGTCGAGGTCTCGGTGCTGGGCGACACGGCGCTGGTGACCTGCACGGAGAACATCCTCAGCGGCGGCCCGGCCGAGGCCGACGGGACGGCGGGGCCGCTGGTCGGCGGCCTGGTCGTCGCGACCAACGTCTTCCGCAGGACCGGGGACGGGGCGTGGAAGATCTGGTCCCACCACGGTTCGCCGGTGCTGATCGACCGTGAGGACGACGACGAGGGCGAGGACGACGAGACCCCGGAGGAAGAGGTCTGAGGAGAGCCTGTGAGGCGGGCGCTTCGTCCGTTGCCTCGCCGCCGAATGGCGGGATACCGTCTTCCCTCACGTGAAAGAGTCTTTGCGCGGCAGGGGGAGTTCGGCGTGACGGTCGCGAACGAGCAGGTGTCCGGGCAGGCGGCCGAGGACGGGACGGCGGTGGAGCCCGCGCCGCCGTCGAGCTACCGGGTGATCACGCCCACCGACTGGTTCCGCATTCCGCTGTTGTCAACGGACAAGCGGAACAGGGCGGTTCAGACCCTGGTCGACATGACCTACCCCAACCGGGACCAGGACGCCGCGCGGCGGCACGACCTCAAGGAGTTGCTGGGCACCGTCGTCGCGGACGCCGCCCAGCGCGACGGGGTCGAGCTGTACCTCTCGACCCAGGGCATCGTCGGGGTGCCGATTCCGGCCACACTGCTGGTGACCGCCGAGCCCGAGGACCCCGAGCACCCGGTGCGGTTGCCGCCGGAGATGCTGGCGGACGGCATCCGCGACAAGTACGGCGAGGGCGCCGCGGTCTCGGTGGTGGCCCTGCCCTCGGGCCCGGCCGTCCGGTGCCGCCGCCAGGAGCTGACCCCGGACGCGAAGGAACTGGGCCAGCCGGAGGAGCGTCCCAACACACTGCTCGAGTTCTACCTGCCGGTGCCCCACACGGGGGCCTGGCTGCTGCTGACGTTCAGCACCCCGATCCCGGAGCTGGCGGACGCGCAGGTGGAGATGTTCGACGCCATCGCCGGATCGCTGCGGTGGGCGTAGCACCGAAGGAAAGAAGCACGAGGGCTGTAAGGAGGGCGTGAGGTATGGCTGACATTTCGGTCACTCCCGCGGACGTACGTGAGCTCGGCAATCAACTGCGTTTCATAGCCAGTGAATTCGAGGGATCGGAGTCGATCGCCTCGGACTACGCCGAGGACGTCGGCCACGGCGGTCTCGCGGACGAGCTGGAGCGCTTCGCGGAGAACTGGCATCACAAGCGGCGGGCGCTGATGGAGAATCTGCAGAGCTTCGCGGAGACGGCCAAGCAGGCCGCCGACGCGTTCGACGGCATCGAGGACGAGCTCGTCAACGCCCTTGAGGGAGACGGCTGATGGGGAACCGGCCGGCGGACTGGCATCCGCTCACGGAGGACGGCCGGGACCCGGTCCCCGGGGACTGGGAGATGGTCAAGGAGGCCGCGGCCCGTTACCGCCGCACCGCCGACTCCATCCAGCGTGCCCGCACGTTGCTGAACAACACGACACAGACCAGCGACGGCTGGGAGGGCCGGGCGGGCGACGCGTTCCGCGAGAAGGCCACCGAGCTGTCGGAGAACATCTTCAAGGCGCACGGCCGTTACGACGCCGCCGCCAACGCGCTCGCCGGGTACTGGCCGGCCCTCCAGGACGCCCAGGAGGAGAGCCTGGAGCTGCGCACCCGGGCGCAGAACGCGCAGAACGACATCACCTCCCACCAGGGCCAGATCGACGGCATCGACACCGACGCCGGCGACGACGCCGCGCAGGAGGAGTCGCAGCGCCGGCTGGACCGCGCGCAGGAACAGCTCAGCGAGGCCCAGGACATGCTCAACGCGGCCCGGGCGCGGCTGGCCGAGGTGGTGGCGGCCAAGGACAACGCGGCCCAGGCGGCGGCCAACGCCATCGGGGACTTCATCGACGACGACGGGCTCAGCGACGGCTGGAAGGACCGCCTCGGCACAGTCCTCGACGTGCTGAAGAACGTGCTGATCACCATCGGGGAATGGGCGGCGAGAGTCGCCGCGATCGCGGGTGTGCTCGCCCTGCTCGTCGGGTGGATCCCGGTCATCGGCCAGGCCCTGGCCGGGATCCTCGGCGCCATCGCCCTGATCGCCAGCGTGTTCTCGCTGGTCGGCAACATCCTCAAGGGCGACTGGCTCGGCGCCCTCATCGACATCGTCGGCATCGTCACCTTCGGCATCGGCCGCGCGGCCGGCGGAGTGCTGCGGGCGGCCGGGCAGTCGACCCGGTTCCAGGCGTTCCGCAGCCTGCGCGGCATGTCCCAGTTCGGCAACCGGGCCGCCAGGACCGCGCGTGCCGAGGGCATCATCGGCAACACCGCCGGGCGGCTGCACGGACTCAGCGTCGAGGCGCGGGCGTTCACCCGGCCCTCCGGGCTGCTGGGCTGGGGGCGCGAGGCGTTCGGCGGCGGCCTGGACTTCGCCAAGAACTTCCGGTCGCTGCGCGACGCCCCGTGGGGACAGGTGCTGCCGGACGCCGGCCAGATGTTCCGCAACATTCCGCAGAACTTCCGCACCGCCGGTCCCGGCGGCGCGCTCCAGGCGGGCGCGCACCAGTTCTTCGGCGCGCCGGGCGCCGCCGCGGACGCGCTGTCGCTGGGCCGGGCCGCGCAGAACGGCGCCGAGTTCTCCGGCTTCGCGGGCGCCAGCGCCGCGCAGTGGGGCTCCGGCGGCGCCGGGGCCGTGTCCGGGCTGGGCGGCCTGATCTTCAAGGACGGCGTGGACTCGATCTGGAACTGGCCGTCGCTGTCGGTCGGCGGCGACAACCCGCTGCCCGGCGACGCGGTCGCGGCCGGTGACTTCTCCTACCAGGAGAGCGAGGCCATGCCGGTGCCCGCGCGGTGAGCGCGGTGACCACGGTGGCGCCGGCGCTGCCCGCCGGGCAGCGCCCGCTGGTCCGCTGGGGCGTGCTCCGGCGGGCCGGCGTCACCGTCGAGGGGGACCGGCTCACGGTCAGGACCAGCGTCCGCACCCGTTCCTGGGCGCTGGGTCCGGGCGGCGTGGCGTCCGCCGCGCACCTCACGGGACGGCTGTGCGACGCGGCCGGGCACGCGGGGTGGGGCGACATCGGCCGGGGCAACCCCAACAAGGCCGGTGGCTGCCTCCACCTGTGCGACGCCACGGGCGCGGGCCTGGCCTGCCTCATCGTGTCCGACTGGGTGCCGGTCGGGCCGACGCCGCTGACCCTGGCCCATCCGGACGGCCTGTCGGTGCCGGTGGACGACACGAAGACCGGCGACTTCCTGCGGCTGAGCGGCTTCGCGGACCTGCTGGACCGGCACGGCGTTCCCGTCCGCGAAGCGAGCGAACCGCCGCCGCCCGCCGCCGCGTTCGCGGGCACCCTGCGGCCCGGCGCGAAGGACGCCCTCGGGCTGCCCGCGCTGGTGGCGATCGCCCAGCTCGTCCTGTGCTGGCTGGTCATGTTCTTCGTGGGCGGCCTCGGCTCGGGCCCGGGCGCCGAGCGGGCCGTGGAACTGCTGATGTCCGGCTCCACGCTGGTCTTCGCGGCGCTGACGGCCGGGCGGGCCTTCCTGCTGGGCGCCCTCGCCCCGCGCGGCGGACGCGCCTCGGCCGAGCTGCGGCCCAGCCCCTCGGTCCCCGTGACGCGCGCCTTCCGCGACCGGTCGGTGCTGCGGGCGGTGGGGGAGAACCTGGAGCTGCGCACCGCGCAGAACGTCCTGCGCCTGCTGCGCGGCCCGGCCGATCCCGTGCTCGGGGTCCGGGAGGCGCTGATCCTGAACGACCGGGGACGGCCGTGGGGCGTCGCGCTGGTCGACGGGCGCCGGGCCGTGCAGGCGTTCCTGCACTGGGACACCTGGTGCGGCGGCGACCCGGGGCAGGCGCGGCTGCGGGCGTTCGCCGACGCCGCCGGGATCGCGGTGCGCCCGCACGAGCTGCGGCGCTCCCGCACGGCGGGGGAGGGCGACCGGACGGCCCGGCGCTGGACGGCCCGCGACTACCGTTCCGACGCGTTCGCGTTCCCCGCGTGGGTGGCGTTCCTGCTGCTGTTCCTGACCGGCTTCCAGGTCGTCTTCGGGGCGTGGGCCGGGTTCGACGGCGCCCTCTTCTACCTCTTCAACGGCCTGGCGTTCGCGATCGGCTGCGTGCCGTACGCCGTGCGGGCCTGCTGGCGGACGTTCCGGCTGAACCGGATGGTGTAAGGAGTTGCGCGATGGCTGAAGCGGAAGCGGACTGGGTGGCCGGGTTCGACTATCCCGACGACGGGTGGATCCAGCTGGAGATGGGCGAGATCGACGCGGCCGAGCGGGCCGCGCAACTCGTGGCGGACCGGGGCGGCGAGCACGACCAGGCGTACGCGGAGGCCGTGTACGAGGAGCTGAAGGTGATCCGGGACGGCGCGCTGGAGCGCAACGCCTCGCCCGTCGTCGTCTTCGTGCCCGAGACCCCGCCGCGGTCGCTGCCGATGGTCCCGGTCAGCGCCTTCGTGGCGCCCTGGGAGCTGCCGGAGGAGCGGCGCACGCTGGAGACGCTGACCGTCCTGGCCCGGGCGCCGCGCCCGTACCGCTTCCGGGAGCCGGACGTGCGGACGGTGGACCTCCCGGCGGGCCCGGCGTGCCGGGTGCACGAACTCGTGGTCAACGAGGCCGGGGACGACGACCGCCAGACGCTGATGGAGTACGTCTCCTACTACGTGATCCCGCCCGGCTACCCGGACGGCGTGATCGAGATGACGGTCACCTGGGCCAGCCCGGCCATCGGTGACGTGATGGTGGACACGGCCGACGAGATGGCCGCCACCCTGACCGTGAGCAGGAGGGACTGAACGGTGACCGGCCAGGAGCCCGAGTACGTCTTCGACCAGGTCCAGATCGGCAAGGGCCTGCGCCCGCTGGCCCAGCACGGCTACGTGGTGGTCGACGCGGGCACCCTCACCCTGCTCGGCAGCGACCGCCAGGTGATCGCCGGCGCGCCGCTGGCGGAGATCACGGCGAAGCCGGTCCGCCTGACGGGCGGCAAGACACTGGCGGTGACGGTGAACGGCACCAAGTACACCGTCTCCCCCGGCTGGGGCCGCCACGTCGGCTTCCCGATCGCGGGCACGACGGGCGACGTGAAGACGGCGGCCCAGGCCCTGCTCCACCTGATCGAGACGGCGGGCCCGGCCCGGGCGTAGCTCAGGGCGCGGTGTCGCCACCCGTCAGCCAGCGGTCCGGGGCGGCGGCGCGGCGGCTCAGGCGGGAGCGGGTGGCCTGGGCGGCGATCTCCGCCGCCGCGTAGGCGGCGTCCTGGAGGCGGGCCGTGGCCGTGCCGTTCGCGCCGTGGTCGACGTGGAGGTTCGCCAGCCGCAAGTGCTGGGCCCACGGGCCCTGCGACAGCCGCACGCTCTGCACCTTCGCGTGCGGCACCAGCGTGTGCCGCAGCCGCAGCCGGCCCCGGCGGGCCACGAACACCGCGTCCGTCACGCCGTGGCCGTAGCCGACGCGCCAGAACGGGACCGCCCAGCGCGCCCGGCGCGGGGCGGGGCGGACCGAGGCCATGGCCTTCTCGATGTCCACCGCGGGCAGGATCCGGCCGATCAGCGCGGCGGCCACCGGGCGCGGCGCGACCGGGAGCAGCAGGCCGCCCTCGTTGCCCGCGCCCGCGACCTCCAGCTCCACCCGGACCCAGCCGCGCGACCGCCACAGCAGCGGCTCCACGATCCGCACCGACTGCACGCGCCCCGGCGGCACGGTGGCGTGGTCGCGCTGGAGCAGGCCGTGGTCCAGGCGCAGCCCGTCCGGCGACTCGCTCACCGTCCACCCGTACTGGGTGAGGAAGCTGCCCAGGCTCGTCCGCCAGACCGCCGCCAGCATCGGCAGCACCACCACCAGGGCCGCGAAGACGCTGCCGGTCGCCGCCCAGAGCACCGGCGCGACCACCAGCGCCGCCAGCAGGAAGCCCCAGGCGCTGCCCAGCATCGCCAGCGCCCACGCCAGCGTCGCGGACTCCACCCGGTACAGCGCCCGCGCCGGCGCCTCGCCCGCCGTGGGCGCCGCCTCGGGCGCGATCCCGGCGGCGCGGGCCAGCAGCTCGGCGCGCAGGGCGCGGGCCTCCCGCTCGTCGAGGAACGCCAGCTCGTCCGCCGAGCCCGAGCCCACCACGTCCATCTTCAGCTTGGCCACGCCCAGCGCCCTGGCCAGCAGCGGCCGGGTGATGTCCACGGACTGGATGCGGTCCAGGCGCAGGTGCGCGGTGCGCCGGAACAGCAGCCCGGTGCGGATCCGCAGCTCGGTGTCGGTGACCAGGTACCGGGTGACCCGCCACGACAGCCAGCCGTAGCCGGAGGCGCCGGCCAGGACGGCCGCGAGCATCAGGAGCAGCCAGACCGGGCCCAGCGAGGCGGTCCAGGCGCGGAGCTGCTCCGCGTTCTGCGCGGCCACGGCGAAGAAGCCCGCTAGTGGCGCCCAGGCGCGGCGCCACGGGGTGAGCGGGTGCAGCCGCTTGCCCGCGCCCGCCGGGATCCGCTCGTCGGCCATCGCCGTCACAGCCCCGCCGAGCGGGCCTCGCCCAGCTCGGTGAGCCGGTCGCGCAGCCGCTCCGCCTCGGCCGGGGCCAGGCCGGGGATCGCGGCGTCGGTGGCCGCCGCCGCGGTGTGGAGCTGGAGCCGGGCCAGGCCGAACCGGCGCTCCAGCGGCCCGGAGGTGACCTCGACCAGTTGCATCCGCCCGTACGGCACGACCGTGAGCTGCCGCCACAGCACGCCCCGGCTGATGAGGAGGTCGTCGTCGCGTTCGAGATAGCGCCAGGAGCGCCAGTTGCGGCTCAGGGCCGGCCAGCCGGCGAGCAGCGCCACCGCCGGCGGCACCGCGAGGAGCGCCCACACCGCGCCCCCGAGCAGCGGCGGCAGCACGGCGGCGGCTAGCGCGGGCGGGACCAGCCACAGCACGAGGAGCAGCCGCCGCATGCGCAGCAGCCCCGGCTCCATCGGCCGCCAGTCCTCCCCGGTGCCCTGCCCGCCGTCCGGCCCGGACCCCGGGTCCGGTGCCGGTCCCTGTGCCACCGTGTCCATGTCCGTCAGCTTAGAGCGGGGGCGGGGGGCTGGAAGAGGCCGGAAGAGGTGCGAGACTGACGCGCATGGCGGAGACGGCGCACACGACGGTCGGCATCGGCGGAGCCGCGGAGAGCACCGACATGGTGCTGAACATCGGGCCCCAGCATCCGGCCACCCACGGCGTCCTGCGGCTGCGGCTGACCCTGGACGGGGAGCGCATCTCGCGGGCCGAGCCGGTCGTGGGGTACATGCACCGGGGCGTGGAGAAGCTCTTCGAGGCACGCGACTACCGGCAGATCATCGTGCTGGCCAACCGGCACGACTGGCTGTCGGCGTTCTCCAACGAGCTGGGCGTCGTCCTGGCCGTGGAGCGCATGCTCGGCATGGAGGTGCCCGAGCGCGCGGTGTGGCTGCGCACGCTGCTCGCCGAGCTGAACCGGGTGCTCAACCACCTGATGTTCCTCGGCTCCTATCCGCTGGAGCTGGGCGGCATCACGCCGATCTTCTACTCCTTCACCGAGCGCGAGAGCCTCCAGCAGGTGATGGAGGAGGTCTCCGGCGGCCGGATGCACTACATGTTCAACCGCGTCGGCGGCCTGAAGGAGGAGCTGCCGGCCGGCTGGACCGGCCGCGCCCGGCAGGCGGTGGCGGCGGTGCGGACGCGGCTGCGGCAGTTGACGGACCTGGTGCTGGGCAACGAGGTGTTCCGGGCCCGCACCACCGGCGTCGGCGTCCTGACCCCGGAGCTGGCGCACGCCTACGGGGTGTCGGGGCCCATCGCGCGGGCCAGCGGCGTCGACTTCGACCTGCGGCGCGACGAGCCGTATCTGGCGTACGGGGAGCTGGCGGACGTGCTGCGCGTCTCCACCCGGCAGGCGGGCGACTGCCGGGCCCGGGTCGAGGTGCTGTTCGAACAGACGGAGAACGCGCTCGATCTCGCGGACGCCTGCCTGGACCGGCTGGCCGGGCTGCCCCCCGGGCCGGTCAACCAGCGGCTGCCGAAGGTACTGAAGGCGCCGGAGGGCGCCACGTACGCCTGGACCGAGAACCCGCTCGGCCTCAACGGCTACTACCTGGTGTCGAAGGGCGAGAAGACGCCGTACCGGCTGAAGCTCCGCTCCGCCTCGTACAACAACATCCAGGTCCTCGGCGAGCTGCTGCCGGGGACGCTGGTGGCCGACATGGTGGCGATCCTCGGCTCGTTCTTCTTCATCGTCGGCGACATCGACAAGTAGACATCCGGACGCCGGTACGGGGACGGCGGGGCGAGCGCTCAGCCGGGCAGCGGGCTGCCGATGCCCACCGGCTGGACCAGCCAGGTGAAGCCGCCCAGCCCCGCCGGGTCCGTCAGCTCCGCCGCCTCGCCCGCCCCGGCCAGCGCCCGGACGTACCCCGCCGGGTCCGCCGCCGCCAGCTCCAGCGGCGGGCGGCGGCCCGTCACGCCCAGCGCGCGCAGCGCCTCCCGCTGCGGCAGCAGCGCCGCGCCCGGCCCGGCGCAGGCGTCCAGCGCCACGTGCGCGGTCAGGTCGCAGCTCCCGTCGGGCACGGGCGGTACCGCCCGGCCGTGCCGGTACCCGGTCAGCGTGCCCAGCGGCGGCCGGGCCGCGCGGACGTGCGCGTAGTCCACGGCGACGGCCAGGCCCCGGGCCAGGCCGTCCACCGCCCGCGCCCACGCCCGGTCGCGCGGCAGCCCGATCTCCGCCCGCGCCCCCGGCTCGGCGGGCAGCGGCCACCAGCGGCGCAGCCACGCCGCGTCGGCGCCCGCGACGGGCGGGCCCAGCCGTTCCTCGCCGGTGGCCGGGACCACCAGGACGTACCGGGGGACGCCGTCCTCGCCGGTCTCGGCGACGTCGAGCGGCACGTTGTCCAGCCACTCGTTGGCGAACAGCAGGCCCTCGGCCCCCTCCGGCGGCTCCGCCCGCCACTCGATCCGCGGGTCGAGACCGGCCGGGCGCGGAGCCCGCTCCACCGCGCGGGGCCGCACCCGCGCCGCGACGGACGGCGGCAGCGCGGCCAGCACCCCCGCGACCAGCTCGCCCCGGCCCGCGCCGACGTCCGTGAACGCCAGCTCGGCGGGGCGGCCCAGCGCCTCGTCCACCCGCAGCAGAAGCGCGGCCACCGCGCCCGCGAAGAGCGGCGAGGCGTGCACCGCCGTGCGGAAGTGCGCGGCCGGGGCCTCGCGCAGGAAGAATCCGCCCGGCCCGTACAGCGCCCGCTCGGCCGCCACGCGCCAGCCGACCGCCTCGTCGTCCACGGTCCGTGTCCACCCCACCGTCCACCTAGAGGAGTAGTTGACCCCTTCACGTATCGGCCGTCCGGTTGACTCCCCAGCCGCACACAGTGCCTACTCTGGGTGACGTGAACAGGCTTTACGATTTCCTGCGCCGTCACCCCACGTGGGTGGACGGCTCCTGGGCCTTCGTATTGCTGGTCTCATCCTTCCTGACCGTCGCCCTCCGGGGCGAGTCGGGGTACGACGGCCCGGAGTTCGGCGGGATGGCTGCCGCGCTCACGCACGCCGTCGTCGTGACGTTCCGCCGCGCGGCCCCCCGCAGGATGCTCGGGCTGGCCATCGCCTGCGGGCTGTTCCAGCTCGCCGCCGACGTCACACCGCTGCCCTCCAACTTCGCGTTCCTCGTCATCACCTTCACCGTCGCCTCCGGCACCGAGCGCGGGCCGTCCCGGCTGGCGCTGGGCGCCTCCCTGGTGGCGCCGACGATCGCCACGCTCCGCTGGCCCAGCCGGTCCGACGGCGAGACCACGGCCGAGACCGTCATCTACGTGCTCTTCCTCACCATCGCGTTCTGCCTGGCCTGGGTCCTCGGGGACTCGCTGCGCACCCGCCGGGCGTACTACGCGGAGCTGGAGGAGCGCGCCGCCCGGCTGGAGCAGGAGCGGGAGACGCAGGCCCGGATGGCCGTCGCGGCCGAGCGCGCCCGCATAGCCCGCGAGCTGCACGACGTCGTCGCGCACAACGTTTCGGTGATGGTCGTCCAGGCCGACGGCGCCGCGTACGTGCTGGACAGCGCGCCGGAGCAGACCCGCAGCGCGCTGCACACCATCTCCGGCACCGGCCGCCAGGCGCTCACCGAGATGCGCCGCCTGCTGGGCGTGCTGCGCAGCGAGGACGGCGCCGCGACCGGCCTGGACTACGTGCCGCAGCCCGGCGTCGAGCAGCTCGCCGACCTGGTGGACCAGGTCCGCGACACCGGGCTGCCGGTGGACTTCCGCATCGACGGCACCCCGAGGCCGCTGCCCAGCGGCGTCGAGCTGACGGCGTACCGGATCGTCCAGGAGGCCCTGACGAACACGCGCAAGCACGGCGGCCCGGACGTCGGCGCCACGGTCAGGCTGGAGTACGGCGCCGACGCGCTGACCGTCCTCGCCGAGGACGACGGCCGGGGGGCGCAGCACGAGCTGTACCAGGATCGCGGGGCCGACGGCCTCGGCCAGGGCCTGATCGGGATGCGCGAGCGGGTCGGCATGGTCGGCGGCGTCCTCAAGGCGGGACCCCGGCCGGGCGGCGGCTTCCGCATCAGTGCCACGCTGCCGCTGGCAGCCAACGACTAGCCGAGGGGGACCCGCCGATGCCGATCAAGGTCATGCTCGTGGACGACCAGGCGCTGCTGCGCACCGGTTTCAAGATGGTGCTCGCCGCCCAGGACGACATGGAGGTGGTGGCCGAGGCCGGGGACGGCGTGGAGGCGCTGGAGGTGCTGCGGTCCACCGCCGTCGACGTCGTGCTGATGGACGTGCGCATGCCGCGCCTGGACGGCGTGGAGACCACGCGGCGCGTCTGCCAGGAGGGCGCCGGCGGGCCCGGTGACCCGAAGGTGCTGATCCTGACCACCTTCGACCTCGACGAGTACGCGTTCTCGGGCCTCAAGGCGGGCGCGGCCGGTTTCCTGCTCAAAGACGTGCCGCCGGACGAACTGCTCGCCGCGATCCGGGCCGTGCACAGCGGCGACGCCGTCGTCGCCCCCTCCACCACCCGGCGGCTGCTGGACCGCTTCATGACGCTGCTGCCCGCCGCGGAGGGCTCGGCCCACCCGGAGCTCGACCAGCTCACCGACCGGGAGCGGGAGGTGCTGATGCTGATCGCGCAGGGCCTGTCCAACGGCGAGATCGCCAAGCGGCTCTTCGTCTCGGAGGCCACGGTGAAGACCCACGTCGGCCGCATCCTCGCCAAGCTGGGCCTCCGGGACCGTGTGCAGGCGGTCGTCCTGGCGTACGAGACGGGCCTGGTGCGGGCCGGCGGGCGCTGACGCCGTACGCCCGGCGGCGGCGGGCGGCCGTAGCATGGAGCGACGTCCGGTACCGAGCAACGGACCGGAACGCTGACCGAAAGAGGCACGAGCCGTCGTGAACGCCGCCGCCAACGCGCCCCGGGGCACCGAGGCGCGCGACCGCCCCGCCCGGCTGCGCGTCGGTGTCGTGGGCGCCGGCCGGGTCGGCCCGGCGCTCGCCGCCGCGCTGCGCATCGCGGGCCACCACCCGGTGGCCGCGTCCGGCGTCTCCGACGCCTCGCGCCGCCGCGCCGAGGCGCTGCTGCCCGGGGTGCCGCTGGTCGCGCCGGACGAGGTGCTGGCCCGCGCCGACCTGGTGCTGCTGACCGTGCCCGACGACGCCCTGCCGGGGCTGGTCGCCGGGCTGGCCGAGACCGGCGCGGTGCGGCCGGGACAGCTCCTGGCGCACTGCTCCGGCCGGTACGGCACGGGCGTCCTGGAGCCCGCGCTGCGGGCCGGGGCGCTGCCGCTGGCGCTGCACCCGGTGATGACGTTCACCGGCACCGCCGTCGACGTGCAGCGGCTGGCGGGCTGCTCGTTCGGCGTCACCGCCCCGGCGGAGCTGCGGATGGCGGCGGAGGCGCTGGTCATCGAGATGGGCGGCGAGCCCGAGTGGATCGAGGAGAGCGCCCGCCCGCTGTACCACGCGGCCCTGGCGCTGGGCGCCAACCACCTGGTCACCCTCGTCGCCCAGGCCCTGGAGCTGCTGCGCACCGCGGGCGTCGCCGCCCCGGACCGGATGCTCGGCCCGCTGCTGGGCGCCGCCCTGGACAACGCGCTGCGCTCCGGCGACGCCGCCCTGACCGGCCCGGTCGCCCGCGGCGACGCCGGAACGGTCGCGGCCCACGTCGCGGAGCTGCGCGCGCACGCCCCGCACGCCCTGGCGGGGTATCTGGCGATGGCCCGCACCACCGCGGACCGGGCCCTGGACCACGGGCTGCTGAAGCCGGAGCTGGCGGAGGCGCTGCTGGGCGTCCTCGCCGACGGCGAGCGCGGCACGGACGGAGGAGAGCGATGACCCTGCCGGTGGCGCGCCGCGCCGAGGAGCTGCCCGAGCCCCGCGCGCCCGGCGCGCGGCGGGCCGTGGTGATGACGATGGGCGCCCTGCACGAGGGCCACGCCACGCTGATCAGGGCGGCCCGGGAGCGCGTCGGCCCCGGCGGCCAGGTCGTGGTGACCGTCTACGTCAACCCGCTGCAGTTCGGCGCGGGCGAGGACTTCGACCGCTACCCGCGCACCCTGGACGCCGACGTGGCGGTGGCGGAGGCGGCCGGCGCCGACGCCGTGTTCGCCCCGGCCGACTCCGTGATGTACCCGGGCGGCGAGCCGCGGGTGCGGATCGCGGCCGGGCCGCTGGGCGCGGTGCTGGAGGGCGCGTTCCGCCCCGGGCACTTCGACGGCATGCTGACGGTCGTCGCCAAGCTGCTGCACCTCACCCGGCCCGACGTCGCGCTGTACGGCGAGAAAGACGCCCAGCAGCTCGCGCTGATCCGGCGCATGACCACCGACCTGGACTTCCCGGTCGAGGTCGTCGGCGTCCCCACCGTCCGCGAGCCAGACGGCCTCGCCCTCTCCAGCCGCAACCGGTACCTGTCGGCGCCCGAGCGCGTCACCGCCCTCGCGCTGTCCCGCGCGCTGGCCGCCGCCGCCGGGCAGGACGGCGCGGCCGGCGCCCGGTCCGCCGCCCGTGCCGTGCTGGACGAGGCCGCCGGAGCCGAGCCGCCGCTCGTCCTGGACTACCTGGCGCTGGTCGACCCGGCGGACTTCACCGAGGTCCCCGACGACCACACCGGCGAGGCGATCCTGGCCGTCGCCGCCCGCGTCGGCACCACGCGCCTGATCGACAACGCGCGCCTCACCCTGGGAGCAGCCGCATGACCACCCCCGGGGCGATATCCCTCCCCTTCCCCGCCGCGCTGCCCGCGCCCGAGCCCGGCTGGGCCATCGAGGCCGAGGTGGTCGTCGTCGGCTCCGGCGTAGCGGGCCTGACCGCCGCCCTGCGCTGCGCCGCCGCGGGCCGCAGGACCGTCATCGTCACCAAGGCGCGGCTGGACGACGGCTCCACCCGCTGGGCCCAGGGCGGCATCGCCGCCGCCCTCGGGGACGGCGACAGCCCCGCCCAGCACCTGGCGGACACGCTGGTCGCGGGCGCCGGGCTGTGCGACGAGGCCGCCGTCGAGGCGCTGGTCACCGAGGGCCCGGCGGCCGTGCGGCGGCTGATCGCGCTGGGCGCGCGGTTCGACGCCGACCCGGACGGCCGGATCGCGCTGACCCGTGAGGGCGGCCACCACCGCCGCCGCATCGCGCACGCCGGGGGTGACGCGACCGGCGCCGAGATCTCGCGGGCGCTGGTGGCGGCGGTGCGGGAGGCCGGGATCGAGACCGTCGAGAACGCCCTCGCGCTCGACCTGCTCAAGGACGCCGCCGGCCGCGCCGCCGGGGTGACGCTGCACGTCATGGGCGAGGGGCGGCACGACGGCGTGGGCGCCGTCCACGCGCCGGCCGTCGTGCTCGCCACCGGCGGCATGGGCCAGATCTTCTCCGCCACCACCAACCCGTCCGTCTCGACCGGCGACGGGGTGGCCCTGGCGCTGCGGGCCGGGGCGGAGGTCTCGGACCTGGAGTTCGTGCAGTTCCACCCGACCGTTCTCTACCTGGGCCCGGAGGCCGAGGGCCAGCAGCCGCTGATCTCGGAGGCGGTGCGCGGCGAGGGCGCGCACCTGGTGGACGCGGACGGCACGCGGTTCATGCTCGGGCGGCACGAGCTGGCCGAGCTGGCGCCGCGCGACATCGTCGCCAAGGCCATCACCCGGCGCATGCGCGAACGAGGCGCCGCGCACATGTTCCTCGACGCCCGGCACTTCGGCGCCGCGATGTGGGAGCGCCGCTTCCCGACCATCCTCGCCGCCTGTCGCGCGCACGGCATCGACCCGGTGACCGGGCCGATCCCCGTCGCCCCGGCCGCGCACTACGCCTCCGGCGGCGTCCGCACCGACCTGTCCGGCCGCAGCACGGTGCCCGGCCTGTACGCCTGCGGCGAGACCGCCTGCACCGGCGTCCACGGCGCCAACCGCCTGGCGTCCAACTCGCTGCTCGAAGGGCTCGTCTTCGCCGAGCGCATCGCGGCGGCCGTCCTCGCCGACGACCCGCGCCGGGGCGCCCCGGTCCCGCCCGCCGCCCCCGCCGCGGCCGGGCCCGGCCTGCTGCCGCCGGAGGCGCGGGCCACGATCCAGCGCGTGATGACCGAGGGCGCCGGAGTGCTGCGCTCCGCCCGCAGCCTGGCCGCCGCCGCCCGCGCCCTCGACGCCCTGGCCGCGGACGACGACCGGAAGTCCGCCGAGCCGGGCGCGGACTCCTGGGAGACGGCTAATCTGCATCTGGTCGCCCGGGTCCTGGCCGCCGCCGCCGGGCACCGCGCGGAGACGCGTGGCTGTCACTGGCGCGAGGACCACCAGGAGCGGGACGATGCCCACTGGCGGCGCCACCTCGTCCTCACCCTGCGACCGGGGGACGAGGGCTCGACCCTGTACGCCGCCACCACCGAGACCACCGCGTTCCCGCCGACGGACGCGGACGCCACCGAGGAGTGCCGACAGCCGTGACCAGCCCCGATTTCCCCAGGGCGATGCCCGTAGAGCTCACCCTGCTGCCCATCGGCAGCAGGCCGGGCGAGGCCGAACCGGCAGGTGGTCCGGGAGCACCTCCCGCGTGCGGGGGAGCCGAGGGCTGCGGCTGCGGCGGCGAGGAGTTCGCGGCCGGCCACGACCCGCTGGAGTGCGGCCTCGACCCCGACCTCGCCGCCCTGCTGGCGGCCGGTGGGCTGGATCCGGTGCAGGTCGAGGACATCGCGCACCTGGCGGTCGAGGAGGACCTGGACAACGGCGTGGACGTGACCACCGTGGCCACCGTGCCGGAGGAGTCGGTGGCCACCGGCGACTTCGTGGCCCGCCAGGCGGGGACCGTCGCCGGGCTGCACATCGCGGAGGCGGTGCTGTCGATCGTCTGCACCGACGAGTTCGAGGTGGAGCGGCACGTCGCGGACGGCGACCGCGTCGAGCCCGGCCAGGTCCTGCTGTCGGTCACCACCCGCACCCGCGACCTGCTCACCGGAGAGCGCGGCGCCCTCAACCTGCTGTGCCGCCTCTCCGGCATCGCCACCGCCACCCGCGCCTGGGCCGACGCGCTGGAGGGCACCCGCGCCCGGGTGCGCGACACCCGCAAGACGACTCCGGGCCTGCGGGCGCTGGAGAAGTACGCCGTCCGCTGCGGCGGCGGCGTCAACCACCGCATGTCCCTGTCGGACGCCGCCCTGGTCAAGGACAACCACGTGATCGCGGCCGGTGGCGTCGCGGCGGCGTTCCGCAAGGTCCGCGAGGAGTTCCCCGGCGTCCCGGTGGAGGTCGAGGTGGACCGCCTGGACCAGATCGAGGCCGTCCTCGCCGAGGGCGCCGACCTGATCCTGCTGGACAACTTCACGCCCGACGAGACCAGGCGGGCCGTGGCGCTCGTGGCCGGCCGCGCGGTCCTGGAGTCGTCCGGCCGCCTCACCCTGGACACCGCGCGCGCCTACGCCGAGACCGGGGTCGACTACCTGGCGGTCGGCGCGCTCACCCACTCGTCCCCGATCCTCGACATCGGGCTCGACCTCCGCCCCGAGAGGCGCGACTGACCATGCTGCTCACTATCGACGTCGGCAACACCCACACGGTCCTCGGCCTCTTCGACGGCGAGGAGATCGTGGAGCACTGGCGCATCTCCACCGAGGCCCGCCGCACCGCCGACGAGCTGGCCGTGCTGCTGCAGGGCCTGATGGGCATGCACCCGCTGCTCGGCGAGGAGCTGGGCGACGGCATCGACGGCATCGCCATCTGCTCCACGGTCCCCTCCGTGCTGCACGAGCTGCGCGAGGTGACCCGCCGGTACTACGGCGACATCCCGGCCGTGCTGGTCGAGCCGGGCGTGAAGACGGGGGTGCCGATCCTCACCGACAACCCCAAGGAGGTCGGTGCCGACCGCATCATCAACGCGGTGGCGGCGGTCGAGCTGTACGGGGGCCCCTGCATCGTCGTGGACTTCGGCACGGCCACCACCTACGACGCGGTCTCCGCGCGCGGCGAGTACGCGGGCGGGGCGATCGCGCCCGGCATCGAGATCTCCGTGGAGGCCCTGGGCCTGCGCGGCGCCCAGTTGCGCAAGGTGGAGCTGGCCCGGCCACGCCACGTCATCGGCAAGAACACGGTGGAGTCGATGCAGTCCGGCATCCTGTACGGCTTCGCCGGGCAGGTGGACGGCATGGTCGAGCGCATGTCGCGCGAGCTGGCCGACGACCCGGACGACGTGACGGTGATCGCGACGGGCGGGCTGGCGCCGATGGTGCTCCGCGAGTCGACGGTGATCGACGAGCACGAGCCCTGGCTGACCCTGGTCGGGCTGCGGCTGGTCTACGAGCGGAACGTCTCCCGCTCCTGACCGGCGGGGACGCGCCGGGGGAACACGCCGTCACCGGTGCAATGGCGGGCGGTTTGTCTGTTTAGCACTTAATGTCGGTTTATGGTTACGTCCAACGGTTCCCAGGGTTCCCCCACCCCAGGCGGTGACGGGGACCAGAACGCCGAACAGCGGCCGCGCCGCCCCGTGCCGACCCCGGCGGAGGTCTTCCCGCCGCGCCGCAAGCGCCCGGCCGCGCCCGCCGCGCCGCCCGCGACGCCACGGCAGGGGCCCGAGGAGGAGAGCGAGGGGCGGGGGGAGAATCCCGCCCAGAGCGGTCGGTAGTCTGTCGGAGGCTCACCCGAGCACGTCCAAGGAGGCCGACCGCTGTGGACTACGTCGCCGCACTCTTCCCGCCCACCGTGATGGCCGTCGCCTTCACCTGGCTGATCGTGACCATCGTGCGATCCCAGGGCGGCAGCAACAAGTACAAGGAGGACGCCGCCGTCGACGCGGCGCTCGCCGCGCGGGCGGCGCAGGCCGCCCCCCGTGCCGCCGGGGACGCCGAGGAGCCGGCCGCCCGCCGCTCCTGACGCCCCTCTCGCTCCCCCCTTCCGTTCGGTTCGTTCCCTTCGCCGCCGCGTGGCCGCAAACGTCACACACGCCCGTTTTGTCGCCACGCGGCTATTCTTCCTCCTGTGCCACGGCCTTTGGGAGAACTGGAAGACGCGGTGATGAGCCGCGTATGGGAGTGGAACCGTCCCGTCACCGTGCGGGAAGTTCTCGAAGATCTGCGCCGTGAGCGTTCGATCGCCTATACGACGGTGATGACCGTCCTGGACAACCTCCACCAGAAGGGCTGGGTCCGCCGTGAGCAGGAGGGCCGGGCCTATCGCTATGAGGCCGTCTCCACACGGGCCGCGTACTCGGCGGCTTTGATGAATGACGCGTGGTCCGAGAGCGACAACGCGGCGGCGGCGCTGGTCGCTTTCTTCGGGATGATGTCCGCCGAGCAGACCGAGGCATTGCGCGACGCCCTGCGGGTGGTGGATGTCGCCGGAGTACACGTCGCCGCCCCCGAAGGCGAAGGCGAAGCCGCACAGCGATAGCCTCCGCGTTGTGTCGGAAACCTCAACGGAAGTCACTGTCCGCCGTGCCAGGACCACGGATGTCCGCGCGGTGCGCCGCCTGATCGATGTCTACTCGCGCGACGGGTTCCTGCTCGACAAGGCGACGGTGACGCTTTACGAGGACATTCAGGAGTTCTGGGTGGCGGAGCGGGACCACGACGCCCGGGTAGTGGCCTGCGGCGCACTCCACGTGATGTGGGAAGACCTGGCCGAGGTGCGCACGCTCGCCGTCGATCCGCTGCTGAAGGGGCAGGGCGTGGGGCACCGGGTGCTGGAGAAGTTGCTCCAGACCGCCCGGTGGCTCGGTGTCCGGCGCATTTTCTGTCTCACCTTCGAAGTCGAGTTCTTCGCCCGGCACGGCTTCCGGGAGATCGGGGACACCCCGGTCGACGGCGATGTCTACAGCGAGCTGCTGCGTTCCTATGACGAGGGAGTAGCCGAGTTCCTGGGGCTGGAACGGGTCAAGCCCAACACATTGGGTAACAGCAGGATGCTCCTGCATCTCTGATTCCCCGCGAGGGCATCGGCCGTTATGTCCGAATCGTCCTGCCGTGTCTTATCGGATGCCCAGTAATCCCGCGTCCGGGGTTTGTGTTTTCCCGGCAATAGCGGTTTGATTACATCCGCAGTACAACAGCAGTGGTATTCGGCGACATGAATGAGGAGTAGCCCCGTGGCACAGAAGGTTCAGGTCCTTCTCCTCGATGACCTCAGCGGTGGCGAGGCGGACGAGACCGTAACGTTCGCGCTCGACGGCAAGACTTACGAGATCGACCTCAACTCCGAAAACGCGGACAGGCTCCGTGAGGCTCTTGAGCCCTATGTCAAGGCCGGCCGGCGCGCCGGTGGCACGCGCGCCGCGCGCGGTCGCACCCGCACGCCCGCGGCTCCGGCCGCCGGTGGCGCCGCGGGCCAGGACACCGCGAAAATCCGCGCCTGGGCGAAGGAAAACGGATACGAGGTCAATGACCGGGGCCGTGTTCCCGCCAACATTCGTGAGGCCTACGAGAAGGCAGGCGTCTGAAGTCGCGCACCGGCCGGGCCGCGTCCGGCGCGACGGGGCGGGCCAGACAGGCCGCGTCCCGTGTCCGGGGGGCCGCACCCAGGGGCGGCCCCCCGAGGTGTGCCCGGGGCCGAATCGCGAGTGTCATGCCGTGAGCGATCCGCTCCGGTACGGAAGAGTTACGCGGTGTCTGCATCCGACCGCGCCAGGTGTTCGCGTTCGCCTGTAGCGGATGTCCGTGGCTGACGCGGCATGGAGTGTCAGCCTGGAGGGGTAGGCAGTTCATAACGGACGATGGGCCACTCATGGAAGAGGGGGCGGTAGCGGTGGGTCCGGGTGTGTCGCACGGCGGCGTTCGCCAACGGCGTAGTCATCCGGAGTGCTGGTGCCTGGCCTGCGGGAACATCGTCTCGCACCATCGGGTTGGAACTGTTGTCGCCTGTTCGGGGCACGCCGCCGGGGACAGGAGTAGACAGTTGGAATGAGCGGTCCCCCGTTGCGGGACTAAGCTGCGGAAGGACAGGGAGGGGACCGACCCCTTTACTGCCTGACCGCTCTGAGGAGCGATTAACGATGTTCGAGAGGTTCACCGACCGCGCGCGGCGGGTTGTCGTCCTGGCTCAGGAAGAAGCCCGGATGCTCAACCACAACTACATCGGCACCGAGCACATCCTCCTGGGCCTGATCCACGAGGGTGAGGGTGTCGCCGCTAAGGCCCTGGAGAGCCTCGGGATCTCGCTTGAGGCGGTCCGCCAGCAGGTCGAGGAGATCATCGGCCAGGGTCAGCAGGCCCCGTCCGGGCACATCCCCTTCACCCCCCGGGCCAAGAAGGTGCTGGAGCTCTCGCTCCGCGAGGCCCTCCAGCTCGGCCACAACTACATCGGCACCGAGCACATCCTGCTCGGCCTGATCCGCGAGGGCGAGGGCGTCGCCGCCCAGGTCCTGGTCAAGCTGGGTGCCGATCTGAACCGGGTGCGGCAGCAGGTCATCCAGCTGCTGTCCGGTTACTCCGGTGGCAAGGAGGCCGCCACCGCGGGCGCCCCCGCCGAGGGGACCCCGTCGACCTCCCTGGTGCTGGACCAGTTCGGCCGCAACCTCACCCAGGCGGCCCGCGAATCCAAGCTCGACCCGGTCATCGGGCGCGAGAAGGAGATCGAGCGGGTCATGCAGGTGCTCTCACGCCGGACCAAGAACAACCCGGTACTGATCGGCGAGCCCGGCGTCGGCAAGACGGCCGTCGTCGAGGGACTGGCGCAGGCCATCGTCAAGGGCGAGGTGCCCGAGACCCTCAAGGACAAGCACCTCTACACCCTGGACCTCGGCGCCCTGGTCGCCGGCTCCCGGTACCGCGGTGACTTCGAGGAGCGCCTGAAGAAGGTGCTGAAGGAGATCCGCACCCGCGGCGACATCATCCTGTTCATCGACGAGCTGCACACGCTGGTGGGCGCGGGCGCCGCCGAGGGGGCGATCGACGCCGCCAGCATCCTGAAGCCGATGCTGGCCCGCGGTGAGCTGCAGACCATCGGCGCCACCACGCTGGACGAGTACCGCAAGTACCTGGAGAAGGACGCGGCCCTGGAGCGCCGCTTCCAGCCGATCCAGGTCGCCGAGCCGTCCCTGCCGCACACGATCGAGATCCTGAAGGGTCTGCGCGACCGGTACGAGGCGCACCACCGCGTCTCCATCACCGACTCCGCGCTGGTGGCCGCGGCCCAGCTCGCGGACCGGTACATCTCGGACCGGTTCCTGCCGGACAAGGCCATCGACCTCATCGACGAGGCCGGCTCCCGGATGCGCATCCGCCGGATGACCGCTCCGCCGGACCTGCGCGAGTTCGACGAGAAGATCGCCGGCGTGCGCCGCGAGAAGGAGTCCGCGATCGACTCGCAGGACTTCGAGAAGGCCGCGTCGCTGCGCGACAACGAGAAGCAGCTCCTGGCCGCGAAGGCGCAGCGGGAGAAGGAGTGGAAGTCCGGCGACATGGACGTCGTGGCGGAGGTGGACGAGGAGCTCATCGCCGAGGTCCTGGCCGCTTCCACCGGCATCCCGGTCTTCAAGCTCACCGAGGAGGAGTCCTCGCGCCTGCTCCGCATGGAGGACGAGCTGCACAAGCGCGTCATCGGCCAGGAGGACGCCATCAAGGCGCTCTCCCAGGCCATCCGGCGGACCCGGGCCGGTCTGAAGGACCCGAAGCGCCCCGGTGGCTCGTTCATCTTCGCCGGCCCGTCCGGCGTCGGTAAGACCGAGCTGTCCAAGACGCTGGCGGAGTTCCTCTTCGGCGACGAGGACGCGCTGATCTCCCTCGACATGTCGGAGTTCGGCGAGAAGCACACCGTCTCCCGGCTGTTCGGCTCCCCGCCCGGCTACGTCGGGTACGAGGAGGGCGGCCAGCTCACGGAGAAGGTGCGCCGGAAGCCGTTCTCGGTGGTGCTGTTCGACGAGGTCGAGAAGGCCCACCCGGACATCTTCAACTCGCTGCTGCAGATCCTGGAGGACGGTCGTCTGACCGACTCCCAGGGCCGGGTCGTGGACTTCAAGAACACCGTCATCATCATGACGACGAACCTCGGCACCCGGGACATCTCCAAGGGCTTCAACATGGGCTTCGCGGTGGCCGGCGACGTGACCACCGGGTACGAGCGCATGAAGGCCAAGGTCAACGACGAGCTGAAGCAGCACTTCCGGCCCGAGTTCCTCAACCGTGTCGACGACACGGTGGTCTTCCACCAGCTCACGCAGGACGACATCATCAAGATCGTCGACCTGATGATCGCGCAGGTGGACGACCGGCTGAAGGACCGGGACATGGGCATCGAGCTCAGCACCGAGGCCAAGCAGCTCCTGGCGAAGCGCGGCTACGACCCGGTGCTCGGCGCCCGGCCGCTGCGCAGGACCATCCAGCGGGACATCGAGGACATCCTGTCCGAGAAGATCCTGTTCGGCGAGCTGCGCCCCGGCCACATCGTGGTCGTGGAGACGGAGGGCGAGGGCAAGGACCAGGTCTTCACCTTCCGGGGTGAGGAGAAGTCCTCCCTGCCGGACGCTCCGCTGGTGGAGCAGGCGGCCAAGGGCGGCCCGAACCTGTCCAAGGGCGAGTGATCGGCTGATACGCGGCGACGCCCCCGTGACCCTGATTCCAGGGGCACGGGGGCGTAGGCGTGCTC
>NZ_JBPQTQ010000054.1:0-35479 GCF_051386415.1 Streptomyces sp. URMC 129 | reverse complement strand
GAACGGGGGGGTTCGATGGGGGATCACTTATACGGTCAGGAAGCCTTCCTGGACGGACTGGTGCCGCGGCTGGTCGGGGTGGAGCGCACCGGCACCGCGTGGGTGGCCCGCGAGTTCGCGGGCGGCGCGCCCGTGGTGCAGGTCGTCGGCGGCCGGGCCAGCGGCAAGAGCGCCCTGCTCGAAGCGCTCTCCGCCGGGTACCGCAACCGCGTTCCGCTGGCGCTCGCCGATCTGCGGGCGCCCGGGTTCGGCGAGCCGGGGCTCGCGGACGTCGCCGGGGAGGAGACGGCCAACGCCTCGCCGGTGACCCATCTGCTCTACCTGCTGTCGTACAAACTCGGCCTGCCGGCCCGCGCCTTCCGCCGCCGGCTGTCGTTTCCCCGGCTCTCCTGCGGCCTGCTGCTGACCACCGCCTGGCAGCCGCCCGACTCGGGCCTCACGCCCGACGCCCTGGCCCAGGCCCAGAGCGAGCTGCGCGCCCTGCTCAAGCAGCCGCAGCCCAACGAGCGGCGGCTGCGGGAGACGGTCCGGCAGTGGCTGGACGCCCTCGTCCCCTACCTGGCGAGCCTGCCGGGCCTGCCCGGTCTGGAGGCCGTGGCCACCGCCGTGCTGCAGACCGCCCGCGGTCCCCTGCTGTCGAACTGGGCGGACCGGGGCACGCTCCGCTGGTGGCGCGGCCGGCTCCCCCAGTACCAGGGGAACGCCGAGCAGCGGCTGTTCACCATGGTCGGCGACTTCCAGATGCAGGACGACGGGCGCCGGGCCGTGGAGGAGCTGCTGGTCGAGGCGTTCCTCGCGGACATCGACGACCACTACGGCGCGCTGAGCCGGACCCTGGGCAGCGCGCTCCCGCTGGTGCTGCTGGACAACGCCCACACGCCGGTCGGCGCCCGGTTCCTCGACCGGCTGCTGAGCGCCCGGGAGGCGCTGCGGGAGACCGCCGGCGACCCCCGGAAGCCCGTCGACCTGCCGGTGGTCGTCGTCACCTCGCTCGGGGACGGCACCGTGCCCCCCACGACCCGCCAGGTGGCGCGGACGACGCCCGCGCCCGGCGGGCCGCTGCTGCGGCTGGGCATCCCGCGGGCGGGCTCCGACGACATCCGGGGCATGCTCAGCGCCCGCCGCGGGCCCGGCGACCCGGGCTTTCCGCCGCATCTCTCCCGGCTCATCGCCCGCTTCAGCGGCGGCCGGCCGGGCTGCGCGGGCATCATGGTCGACGCGGTGGCGGACCGGAAGCGCACCGGCGGCGAGCTGCGCGGCCCGGAGCTGCTCGACATCCCGGCGCCGGAACGCGCCGGCCCCGTCGCGGACCGGCTGGCCGGGCTGCTGCTCCCCGACGAGCGGTCGCGCGAGGACCTGACGCTGCTCGCACCCGCCCTCGACGCGCACGCGGCACGCCGCATGCTGCTGGCGCTCGGCGGGCGCGATCCGGCGCCCGGCCCCGGCCCCGACCCCGACCCCGAGCGCGGTGCCGATCCCGACCCGGAGCTGGGCGTGCAGGCGGCCGACCGGCGGCTGGCGGCGGTCACCGCCGAACTGGACGGCGACCACTGGTTCCACGAGCCGTGGCCCTGGCCGGCGGAGCCCGCCACCGCCCCGCCGCAGGACGGGAAGGTTCCGCTGATCGGTGACCGGGCGCTGCGCGCCCTGCTCCTGCACCGGCTGGCGGCCCGCTCCTCGCACGACGACTGGCGGCAGACGCACCGCCTGCTGCGCGCCGTCTACAACCCGCTCCACCTGCCCGAGGGCGCGGTGCGGCACCGGCTCGGCTACCTGCACCACACCCTGGCCCTCGGCCGGCTGGAGATCGTGGTCCGCTGCCTGCACCAGCGCCTCGCGGACACCGGGCCGCGCGCCTGGCTGGCCGCGGTCAACGTCGTCTGCGCCGCGCCGCACCCGCCCCGGGGACTCACCCCGGAGCCGGTGGACGGGCTCGACCCGTGCCCGAGCTGTGCCGCGGACGACGGGCCGGTGGTGCACCGGGCGATCACCCGGCTGGTGCGCGGGGTGTGGCGGGCGGCCGACCCGCTGGCCGCCGTGCCGCACGAGGACGACGTCGAACTGGTGCGGACCGGGCTGCTGACACTGTCCATGCTGCACGACGACGACACATGGCGTGCCGCCCTCCACGCCTGGCCCGAGCGGCTGAGCGAGGGCGTTCAGGTGCCGGACCTGCCGGTGCCCGTGGGGGAGGGGGAGGACGCGTGAGCGCCATGACCATCATGAGGGGCCTGCCGCCGCGGGCCCGGTTACTGGCCGCGGTGCTGGCGCTGGCCGTGCTGGCCGGGGCGGGGTGGCTGGGCTACCGGGTCCTCGGGCCCGACGACTCGTGCGCGCCGGGCGTGGCGTCCCGCGACGGCGAGTGCGTCGGCGTGACCGACGGCTCGCACGACTTCGGGCAGGCGTACCTGCGGGACGTCTTCGCCCTCGTCGCCGCAGAGAACGAAGCGGTGGAGAACGCGGACCGGCCGTATGTGACGGTGGCGTTCGTGCTGCCGTTCACCGACCCCGACCCGGTGCAGAAGGACCACGTGCTCACCCAGGTGCAGGGCGCCTACCTCGCGCAGTACGCCGCCAACCACCAGGAGAACGAGGCGCCGCCGCTCATCCGGCTGGTCCTGGCCAACCCCGGTGCGGCGAGCGTCCACTGGGAGCCGATGGTCGAGCAGCTCGCCGCGATGGCGAGCTCCGGGCAGGACAACCTGCGGGCCGTCACCGGCTTCGACGTCAGCATCCCGGAGAACGAGGCGGCGCTGCGCACGCTCACCCAGGAGCACGGCATCCCCGTGGTGACCGGGCCGGTCACCGCCGACGACATCGGCAACAGCCCCGAGGACCACGACGCGTTCCCCGGCCTGGCCAAGGTGGTGGCCGACAGCGGGGACCAGGCGGAAGCCCTGATCGACTTCCTCGGCGGCGTCGACCCCGAGCGCAGCCTGCTGGTGGCGGACCAGCGGGAGGACGACAACTACGTCGTCTCGCTCCGCGAGGTCTTCCGCGCGCACACGGAAGGCGCGCCGCGCACCGAGGAGCCGTTCACCTCGCCCGACGACTACAACCAGGAGGGGAACCTCCCCAACGACTTCGACCGGATGGTCAACAACATCTGCGACGCCGAGACCATCGACACGCTGTACTTCGCCGGACGCCCGGTCCAGTTGCGGCTGTTCGTCAACGCCCTCGGCCGCCGCGGCTGCCAGGACCAGACGTACCGGGTGGTGACCATCTCCGCCGCCTCCACGCTGGCCACGGACGAGGAGCTGGACGTCGACGCGCTGCGCAGCGGCGTCGAGGTGATCTACACCGCCCACGGCCACCCCGAGGAGTGGTCCGGCCCGGACGCCCCGGCGACGGGCGGCTCCCAGGAGCAGTACGACGCGTTCCTCGCGCTGATCGAGGACGCCGGGCTGTCCGGTGCGGTGAACCTGGCCGACGGCCGGACGATGATCATGCACGACGCGGTCCGGACGGCGGTCACCGGCATCCGCAACGCCACCGTGGACGACGTGACGATTCCCGCGCTCTCCGACATCGCCCAGGGGTGGGTGCGGATCCGGGGCGAGGACAACCGGGTGGCGGGCGTCACCGGCTGGATCTGCCTCGACAACTACGGCCGCGCCTACAACAAGGCGGTGGCCGTGGTGCGGCTGAGCGCGGGCGAGGGCGACACCGCCGAGATCGACTTCGAGGGCGTGGGCTGGCCGCAGGGCGCCGCCCCGCCCGCGGACTGCCCGGTCGCGGACGAGGAGTGAGCCGGAGCCGGGGGCGGCCGTTCCGTTCGGCCGCTCAGACGGCGCCGGGGGCCTCCACGGGACGGCGGGCCGCCCCGGGGGGCGGGAGCGGGTCCGTGGGGGGCACCGCGTCGGTGAGCAGGCGCGGCGGCAGCGCCACGTAGCCGGTCACCCCGGCGCCCCTGGCCAGCGGTCCGGCCGTCACGGGCGCCTGGGTGTGGCGCACCTCCACCTGCGCGCCGATGCGGGCGGCCAGCTTCCCGGCCACGTAGTGGCCCAGGTGGCGCGTGGGCGCGGCGAGGAAGTCCTCCTCGCCCGCCAGCCGGGCGTTGGCGCGGGCCAGGTCGGCGTCGGTCATGCCCCGGCCCTGGTCCACGACGGCCAGGCAGTACTCGGCGCCGTCCCACCAGCCGTGCACCTCGACCCCCATCCGCGCGGGCGTGGCGTCCAGGGCGTTCTCGATCAGCTCGGCGAGCAGGTGGGACAGTTCGGCGACGGCGTCGCCGCGCACGTGGCACGGTTCGGTCCCCACGACGGTGACCCGGCGGTACTCCTCGACCTCCGCCACGGCGGAGCGGGCGACCTCGATCACCGGCACGCTGTCCTGCCACACGCGCGGCGGGTTCCGCGTCCCGGTGAGGATCAGCAGGGACTCGGCGTTGCGCCGCATGCGGGTGGCGAGGTGGTCGAGTTCGAACAGCTCGGCGAGCGCGTCGGGGTCCGTTTCCTGGTTCTCCAGCGCGGTGATCAGCCGCAGCTGGCGGCACAGCAGCCGGTGGTTGCGGTGGCCGAGGTGGGCCAGGGACTCGCTGCTGACCCGGCGCAGCGCGGCCTGCTCGGCGGCCTGGGCCACGGCGACGCGTTCGACGTCGCGGAGGGCGGCGGCCAGCCGGACGATCTCGTCGGCCCCGTGGTCGGCGGCGCCGGCCGCCCGGGCACGCCCGTCCTCCCGGGCCTGCCCCGTCTCCTGGATGGCCCGCACGGTCTCCGGCAGCCGGCGTCCGGCCACGTCGTCGGCCTCCCGCGCGAGCGCGTCCAGCGGCCGGGTGATGGAGCGGGCCGCCAGCCAGGCCAGCAGCGCGGCCAGGGCGAGGACGAGGACGCCGAGCGCGAGGAACCCGGCGAGCTGGCCGACGGCGCCCCCGCTCAGCCGCCCCGCGCGGTCCCTGGCGTCCTCGGCGACGCGCTGCCGCACCGTGTACAGGTCGTCCACGACGGCCGTCATCGCGGTCCACCACTCCTCGGGGGCGACGGCGAACGTGCCGTCCCCGCCCGAGTCGAGCGCCTCGCGCTCCAGGCCGAGGGCGCGCCGGGCGCTCTCGGTGTCCAGCGCGGTGTCCAGCAGCGCCCGCTGCGTGCCGGTGGCGAACCGTCCGAAGTCCTCCAGGGCGGCCAGGCGGGCGGCGCGCACCTCGGCCAGCCGCACGTACTCGGTGCCGGTGAACCGCCCGGCGGCGAAGACGCCGTTCATCAGGCCGCGTTCCAGCGCCGCCGCCTCGGTGACGTCCATGAGGGCCTGGCTCGCGGCGAGCGCGTCGCCGAGCCGGCGGTCCGCGTGCCGCCCGGCGGCGGCGGCGTCGTTCAGCCCGGTGACCGCCTCGGTGTAGAAGGCCAGCGACGTGGCGCGGTCGACGGAGCCCTCGTCGACGGCGGCCCGCACCACCTCCAGCCGGCCCAGCGGCCGGAGCGCGGCGTCCACCTCGGGCGCGCCGCCGGACAGGGCCCGGCGGGCCTCGTCGGTGCGCGCCCGGGTGGCGGTCAGCTCCGCGCGGTACTCCTCGGCGCCGCCGAGGACACCGGAGGTCAGTCCGCGCTCGCGTTGCAGCTCCCGCACCAGCGCGTGGATATCGAGCACGCGCTCCACGCGCTCGGCGGCGTCGCGCGCCGCCAGCCAGTCACCCGTCCGGTCGACCACGCCCGCACCGGTGAGGACCAGCAGCAGGCAGGTCGGAACGGCGAGCACGGTGGTCACCCGGCCGCGGATCGTGCGCCAGGCGGCGAGTCGAGTGGGTCGGCCCATGTCACGACGCTAGGGATCATGCCCGGGGACGGCTGTTTCCCGGCCGTAAGACTTCCGTTGCGCTTCGCTCAGACCGCGCGGACGGCGGCGGAGCAGAGCAGGCCACACGCGCGTAACACGTCCGGCCGCCCGCCCGCGCTGGTTCGCCGGTCCGGGTTCCGCTTCCTACGCTGGACGCAGGCGTACCGCGAGAGCCGGAGGCGATGGGACCATGCGACGTCCGATGGGGCGCTGCCCGCTGTGACGGGGAGGGGCCGGGCGTTCGGCGGGGTGGCGCTGGCCGCCGTCTACGCGCTGCGCCGGGAGACCGGCGAGCTGCGCCTGGTCGAGACGGCCGGCGGCTCACCGGCCCGGTACGGGCTGCGGACGATGTACCCGCTGGCCGACCGTTCCCCCGTGGCCGACGCCTGCCGCACCGGCCGTCCCCTGTGGCTCGACGCCACCGGGCTCGCCGCGTACGGCGAGCGGCCCCCGGCGGGTGTGGCGCTGGGCGCGCTGCCGCTGGGCGGGGACGGCGGCGCCGCGACGCTCGGCTGCCTGATCGTGGTGGACGAGAACGGGGAGGGGTTCGGCGGCGCGGACCGGCGCGGCCTGCTGGAGCTGTACGCGCGGCACGTGGGCGAGGGCCTTGAGGCCGGTGGCGGGCCCGGCCGGCCGTCGGTGCTGGGGCACGCGGTGGAGGGCGGGCGGTTCGGCTCGTTCGCGCTGGACCTGCGCAGTGGGCGCGTCATGGCCGACGGGCCGACGCTGGAGCTGATGGACATCGACGCGGCGGGCTTCGACGGCTGCGTCGAGACCCTGCTGGCGCATGCCGTGCCCGAGGACCTGCCCGCGCTGATGGCGATCATCGAGCCGGGCGCGGCGGCCTCCGGCGGCCGGGAGCTGGAGTTCCGCGTGCGGCGCCGCTCCGGCGAGCTGCGCTGGCTGCACCTGCGCTGCCGGGTGCTGGCGGACGACGCGACCGGTACCCCGGACCGGGTGCTGGGCGTGCTCGGGGACGCCGCGCGGCTGCGGCCGAGCGCCGACGAGGTCTCCCGGGTGCAGCGGCTGTCGGCGACCCTGGCCACCGCGGTCACGGTGCGGGACGTGAGCGAGGTGGCGGTCACCGCGATGCGCGAGCTGGGGGCCGACCGGGTGGCGCTGGCCGAGTCGGAGGCGGAACGGCTGGTGATCACCGCGCTCGACCCGCCGGAGGACGGCGACTGGCCGGAGCCGTGGCGGGCCGAGTGGCCGCACGTGCCGTCGCGCGCGCTGCCCGCGCTGGAGGCCGTGCTGCGCGAGGGCCGCATGGGCGTGTGGTCCGCGGACACCCTGCTCGACCCCGCCCTGGCGGGCATCGGCCCCGGCGGGCTGGCGGTGCTGCCGCTCCCGGCCGACGGCCGGATGGCCGGGGTGTGCCTGATCGGGTGGGAGCGGACGCACGAGTTCGGCCCGGAGGAGCGGTTCCTGCTGACGGCCGCCGCCGGGCTGGTGGGGCAGGCCGTGATGCGGGCCCGCGCGTCCGACGCCCAGCACGAGCTGGCCGCGATGCTCCAGCGCAGCCTGCTGCCGCGCACGCTCCCGGCGCTGCCGGGCGGGGTGGCCATCGCCCGCTATCTGCCCGCGACGGTCGGGCTGGACGTGGGGGGCGACTGGTACGACGTCATCCAGCTCACCGACCGCCATGTGGCGCTGGTCATCGGCGACGTCCAGGGGCACAGCGCGGGCGCCGCGACGATCATGGGCCAGATCCGCACGGCGATCAGGGCGTACGCCGTGGAGGGCCACTCGCCGGACGTGGTCGTCTCGCACGCCAACCGCCTGCTGATGGGCATGGAGACCGACCTCTTCGCCACCTGCTGCTACGTCGCCATGGACATGGAGGAGGGGGACACCTGGTTCGTCCGGGCCGGGCACCTGCCGCCCCTGGTGCGGGACCCGGACGGCTCCACGCGGGAGATCGAGGTGGAGGGCGGGCCCCCGCTGGGCGTCGTCGCGGACCCGGAGTACCCGATGACCGTGGTCGGCCTCTCCCCCGGCGCGGTGCTCACCCTGGTGACGGACGGCCTGGTCGAATCGGCGAGCCTGAGCCTGGAGGAGGGCCTGCGCCGGATCCGGGAGGCGCTGGCCGCCACCGGCCCGGAGGATCTGGGGCGGCTGGCGGACGCCCTGCTCGGCGGCGCGGACCGGCGCGACGACGACGTGGCGCTGCTGCTCCTGCGGTACGACGGGACGCGGATCAAGCCCCGCCGGGCGAGCTGGACACTGTGGCGGCTGCCCGACGCGGTGGGGCACGCGCGCCGCTTCACCGCCCGGACGCTGCGGTCGTGGCACGTGACGGACGAGGTGGACGCGGTGCTGCTGGTCGTCTCGGAGCTGGTGACGAACGCCCTGATGCACACGCAGGGGCAGGCGCGGCTCGACCTCACGCTCGCCGGGGACCGCCTGCGGGTCGCGGTCAGCGACTCGTCGCCGCGCACGCCCGTGAGGTCCACGAACACGGACTGGGAGGCGACCGGCGGCCGGGGTCTGCTGCTGGTGGCCGCGGTGTCGGCGGCCTGGGGCTCGGTACCGCTGAGCGGCGGCAAGCAGGTGTGGTGCGAGATCGCCGTGCCCGGGGCGGAGGCCGAGGAGGAACCCGGGAAGGAGCCCGGCCCGGTGGCGCCGGCGGGCGCGGGAACCGGCCGGTGAGATTGCGATGTTTGCCCGATTAGCCTTACATGTGAAGTCGGGTGGGCCGGTGAAGGGAAGCACGGATGGCAACGCTGACCTGCGGCGCCGCCGTCCTCGCGACCGCGGTGCTGCTGACCTCCTGCCTCGCCGCCTGCGGCGACCGGGCGGACGGCGGGGAGGCGGGCGACGGCCCACGGATCGGGGTGCTCCTCCCGGACAACCTGATCCCGCGCTGGGAGAACCGCGACAAGCCGCTGATCGAGCGGAGCGTGCGCGAGCTGTGCCCCGCCTGCCCGGTGCGGACCGTGAACGCGCAGAACAGCGTCGCCATCCAGCAGCAACAGGTGGACTCCATGATCACGGAAGGGGTCGACGTGCTGATCCTCGACGCCCTCGACGCCCGGGCCATGCGCTCCGCCATCGAACGGGCGGACGAGGCCGGCATCCCGGTGGTGGCCTACGACCGCCTCGCCGAGGGCCCGATCTCCGGCTTTGTCTCCTTCGACAACGAACAGGTCGGCCGGCTCCAGGGCGAGGCCCTGCTGCGGGCCATGGGCGACGCGGCCGGCGGCGGGGAGATCGCCATGATGAACGGCGCCTCGACCGACCCGAACTCCGCCGAGTACAAGCGGGGCGCGCTGTCCGTCCTGGAGGGCCGGGTGGAGATCGGCGCGGCCTACGACACCGCCGACTGGGCCCCGCGCAACGCCTTCACCAACGCCTCCGGGGCCATCGCCGCCCTCGGCCCCGGCCGGATCGACGGCTTCTACTCCGCCAACGACGGCCTCGCCTCCGGGGTCATCGCCGCCCTGAAGGCCGCCAATGTCGACCCGCTGCCCCCGGTCACCGGCCAGGACGCCGACCTGTCGGCCCTGCAGCGCATCATCGAGGGCGAGCAGTACATGACCGTCTACAAGCCCTTCCACCTCCAGGCCGAGGCCGCCGCCGAGATGGCCGTCGCCCTCGGCCGGGGCGAACCGCTGGGCCGGATGGCCGAGGACACCGTCGCCAACGGCACCCGCGACGCCGTCCCGGCCATCCGGCTCCGGCCCGTTCCCGTGACCGCCGACGACATCGCCGACGACATCCGCGACACCGTGGTGAAGGACGGAGTGTTCACCGTCGACCAGATCTGCACCCCCCGGTACGAGACCGCGTGTGAGCGGGCCGGGCTCCTCTGACGGGCCGCGGGCCGCCGCGCCGGAAGGTGGTTCCTGTGTCACCAGCCCCCGAGCCGCTGCTGAGGCTGCACGGCGTGTCCAAACGCTTCGGCGCCGTCCAGGCCCTCGACGGCGTCGACCTCGAACTGCGCGCCGGCGAGGTCATGGCCCTGGTGGGCGACAACGGCGCCGGCAAGTCCACGCTGGTCAAGATCATCGCGGGGGCCGACCCGGCCGACGAGGGCGTCATCGAGTGGAAGGGCCGCGAGGTCCGCGTCACCCGGCCGTACGACGCCCGCGAGCTGGGCATCGCCACCGTCTACCAGGACCTCGCGCTGTGCGAGAGCCTCGACGTCGTCGGCAACCTCTTCCTCGGCCGCGAGATCCGCCGGGCCGGCGTCCTGGACGAGGTCGAGATGGAACGCCGCGCCCGCGCCCTGCTGGAGACGCTCGCCATCCGCATCCCCAGCCTGCGGGTGCCGGTCTCGGCGCTCTCCGGCGGGCAGCGGCAGACGGTCGCCATCTCCCGGGCCCTGCTCGGCGCGCCCGAGGCCGTGCTGCTGGACGAGCCGACCGCCGCGCTCGGCGTGGAGCAGACCGTGCAGGCCCTCGACCTCATCGAACGGCTGCGGGACCGGGGACTCGCGGTGCTGCTGATCACCCACAACCTGGCCAACGTCAAGGCCGTCGCGGACCAGGTGATGGTGCTCCGGCTGGGCCGCAACAACGGCTTCTTCGACGTGAACACCACCTCGCAGGAACAGATCACCTCCTCGATCACCGGCGCCACCGACAACGCGGCGATGCGCGCCGTCCGGGCGTGGCCGTGACCCCCGCCGCCACCTCCGCCACCACCGCCGCCGCCGACCCGCGCCTGGTGGGGCGCGAACGCGGGCCGCGGGGCTGGCTGAGGGAGCTGCGCCGCCGGGCGCGCGGCGGGGAACTGGGCTCGCTCCCGGTTGTCGCCGGCCTCGCCGTCATCTGGATGACCTTCCAGGCCCTCGACGCCGCCTTCCTGTCGCCGCGCAACCTGACCACCCTCAGCGTGGACATCGCGGGAACCGGCCTGATCGCCGTCGGCATCGTCTTCGTGCTGCTGGTCGGGGACATCGACCTGTCGGTCGGCGCGCTCAGCGGCCTGTGCGCCGCCGTGTTCGCCGTGCTGAGCGTCAACAACGGCGTGGCGGAGTGGCTCGCCGTCGTCGTCGCCGTGCTGATCGGGGCGGCGGCCGGGGTCGTCCACGGGTTCTTCGTGGCGCGGGTCGGCGTGCCCGCGTTTGTCGTCACCCTGGCGGGGCTGCTGCTCTGGAACGGGCTGATGCTCCAGATCCTGGGCGCCTCCGGCACCATCAACATCGACGACGAGGGGCTGGTCGCCACGCTGACCAGCCACTACTTCGGCGGCGCCGCCCCCGCGTTCGGCGTCGCGGCGCTCGGGGTGGGCGGGTTCTTCCTCGCCTCATGGCGGCAGACGCGGCGCCGGGCCGCCGCCGGGCTGCCGTTCCGGCCCCTCGGGGAGATCGCGGCGCGGACGGGGGCGCTGGCGGTGCCGGCCTTCGGGGCGGCCTGGGTGCTCGCGGACTTCCAGGGGTTGCCGCTCGCGCTGGCGGTCTTCCTGGCGGCGGTCGTCGGCCTCGACTTCGTGCTGCGCCGCACCGCCTACGGGCGGGCGATCCTGGCGCTGGGCGGCGGCATGGAGGCGGCCCGCCGGGCGGGGGTGAACGTGCCGCGCGTGCGGCTGTCCGTCTTCGTGATCGCGGGGGTGATGGCGGCGGTCGGCGGGCTGTTCCTGGCCTCGCGCATCGCCTCGGTGGGGCAGACGTCGGGCGGCGGCAGCCTGCTGATCAACGTGATCGCCGCCGCCGTCATCGGCGGCACCAGCCTGTTCGGCGGGCGGGGATCGACGTGGTCGGCGCTGCTGGGCGTGCTGGTCATCCAGTCGATCGCCTCCGGCATGGCGCTGCTGGGGATCCAGGTGGCCGTGCAGTTCATGATCACCGGCGGTGTGCTGCTCGCCGCCGTGACCGTCGACTCGCTCTCCCGGCGGCTGCGGAAGGCCCACGGCCGGGCGTGACGTCCGTCAGACGCAGAGGAACCAGAACTCCAGCAGGCAGTCGCCCCCGTCGTTCGGCCACTGGGCGTCGTCCGGTTCGTCTCCGCCCTGGGTGGGCGCGGGCTGCTGCGGCGGGGTGGTGGTCCGCTCCGGCTCGGGGCTGGCCGGGTCGGGCCGCAGGGCGGGCTCCGCCACTTCCGCCGCCTCGGCGGCCTCGGTGTCCTCCGCGACCTCGCCGGGCCCTTCCCCGGTCCCTTCCCCGGCCCCGGGCCCGGGCCGGGCCCCGGCCTCGCCGGCGGGCGGCGCGGACGACGGGCCGGTGTTCCCCGATGGCTCTCCGGTCCGCTCCGGCTCCCCGGTCCGCCCCTGCGTGGGCTCGGCCGGCGACGGGACCGGCTCGGCGCTGCCGGTCGCGGGTGACGGCGTCGGGGTGGGCACCGTGCCGGGGCCGGGGATGTCCGTGGGCCAGTCCGGCGCCTGGGCCTCGGCGCCGCTGGCCGAGTCGTTGACCGGCAGGGGCATGTCGTCGGCGCGGACGACGACGATGCCCAGCAGCACGCCGCACAGCAGCCCGACGTACAGCAGGCGCCGCCGCGACGGACGGGGCTCCCCGTCCCCGGACCCGGCCGCGACCGGGGACGGCTCCGGCTCCGGCTCCCGGCGGAACCGCGCGTCGAAGAGCGCCACATCGGCGGCCCACGGCGACTCGCCGGGAGCCAGGGGCGCGACCCGCGGCTCATCGCCGCCGGGCAGGAGGACCGGGTATCCGGGGAAGGCGGATATCGCCGCCTCCCCGGCCGGGACGGCGCCCGCACCGCAATCCGGGCAGGGCGCCGCGCCGTCGAACGCGCGGCCGCAGGTTCCGCAGGTGTCTTCCATGACTCCCGATCCGGCGTCTGTGTGCTGGTGTGACCGACTCGTGGGGTAGCGAACACCCTAACCGCACACCCTCTTTTCGACGCCCCCCGTGCACGGAGCCGATGTCCGCCGCCACCGGGCCCACCGGCCGCACGTTCTACGATGCGTCGTATGAGTTCACCGGAGGGCGGTGTCTCGCGGGAGGGCGACGTCCCCGGGGAGACCGGCGCGGAGCCGCCGGCCCTCGGTCCCGCCTCCTACCTGATCCTCGGCCTCCTCGCCCGGCACGGGCCGATGACCCCGTACGACCTGAAGGCCAGGGCCGGGGAGTCGGTCGGGCTCTTCTGGCCGTTCCCGCACGCCCAGCTCTACAGCGAACCGGACCGGCTGGCCCGCGGCGGGCTGCTGAGCGAGGAGCGCGAGCCGGGCGGCCGGCGCCGCCGCACCTTCCGCCTGCGCCCCGCCGGGCGCCGGGCGCTGGACGCCTGGCTGGACGCCCCCGACAGCGTCCCGGCCCCGCTGCGCGACCCGGCGCTGCTCAAGCTCTCGTTCAGCGACCTCGGCGCCCTGGGCGACGAGGAGACCGTCCGCCGCCTGGCCGAGCGGCAGGCGGCGGCCCACCGGGCCCGCCTGGAGGACTACCGGCGGCGCGCCGAGGAGCCCGCCGGCGACCCGGTGGCCGGGGCGGCGCGGCGCCGCGCGCTGACCATCGCCCTGCGCCTGGAGGAGGCGCGTCTGGCCTTCTGGCGGAGCCTGCTGGACTGAACGCGCCCTACAACGATCCGGACCGGACGGTCTAATCTGGACCGTCGAGCCTGGATCGCCGGCTCACCCTGCCGATGGGAGGGCCCGTGTCCGACGCCGGACGGCGGAAGAGGGCGGCCGTACTGACCGTGACGTGTCTCGGCCAGTTCATGGTCCTGCTGGACAACTCGATCGTCATGACCGCCCTGCCGGACATGCAGCGGGACCTCGGCGCCTCCCTCACGGGGCTCCAGTGGATCGTCGACTCCTACGTCCTGGCCCTGGCCGTCCTGCTGCTGACCGGCGGGGCGATCGGGGACCGCCACGGCAGGAAACGGCTGTTCCTCGCCGGACTCGCCGTCTTCACCTGCGCCTCCCTCCTGTGCGCGCTGGCCGGCGGCACCGGCTCGCTGATCGCCGCCCGCGCCCTCCAGGGCGCCGGGGCCGCCGCGCTCAGCCCCGGCAGCCTGTCGCTGCTGGCCTCCGCCTACACCGCGCCGCGCGACCGGGCCCGGGCGATCGGCCTGTGGGCGGGGATCAGCGGGCTCGGCCTCTCGGCCGGTCCCCTGCTCGGCGGGGCGCTGGTCGACGCCTTCGGCTGGCAGGCGATCTTCCTGGTGAACCTGCCGGTCGGCCTCCTCACCCTCGTGCTCGGGCTGCGGGTGCTGGACGAGTCCCGGGCGCCGCGGCGGCGCGGGCTGGACCTGCCGGGCGTGCTCCTGGCCACGGCGGGCGTCGGGACGCTGACGTTCGGCCTGATCAACGCCAACGAGGACGGCTGGGGCTCGGCCACGACCACGGGCTGCCTCGGCTCGGCGGCGGTGCTGCTGGCCGCCTTCCTCGTCGCGCAGGCCCGCTCGCGGGAGCCGATGCTGCCGCTGGGGCTGTTCGGGGAGCGGCTGTTCAACGTCTCCCACGCGGCCATCCTCGGCGTCGGGTTCGGTCTGCTGGGCACCACCTTCTTCTACTCGCAGTTCTTCCAACTGGTGCAGGGCCACTCGGCGTTCGGCGCCGGGCTGCGGACCCTGCCGATCACGGCCGGGATCCTCGTGTGCGGCCCGGCGGCCGGGCGCCTGGCCGCCCGGTTCGGCTTCCGGCTGCCCGTGACCTGCGGCCTGGTCTCCGCCGGGACCGGCCTGATCACCCTCGGTGCCGTGCAGGCCGACAGCGCGTACGGCACCGTGTGGTGGCGGCTGGCCCTGGTCGGCGTCGGGCTCGGGCTGGCGCTGTCGCCGCTCACCGCCGCGGCGGTCGCCTCGGTGCCCCCGGAGCGCAGCGGCCTGGCCTCCGGCACCAGCAACACCAGCCGCCAGCTCGGAGCCGTGCTGGGCGTCGCCGTGCTGGGCGCCATCGTCCACGCCCGGCAGACCGACGGCATCGCGGACCGGCTGGCCGGCCGGGACCTGCCGCCCGGGAGCCGGGCCGCCGCCACCGATGCCCTCGCGTCGGGCGGCGGCCTCGTGCCGACGGAATCCGTGCCGGGGCTGTCGGCCGCGGCCCAGCGTCTCATCGTGGGCGACGCGTTCACCGAGGCGCTCACCGCGGCCTTCCGCACGGCGGGTGTCGTGATGCTGGCCATCGCCGCCCTCGCCGCGCTGGGCCTCAGCCGCTCGGCCCCGCCGGAGGCGCGGGCCGCTCCGGCGCCCGGCTCCCCCGACGCGCCGCACGAGGCGACGCCCGCCGGACCGGGCCGCCCGTGACCGCGGCCCCGGTCCGGGGCCGGGGCCGGGGCCGGCCCGGCCACTGCCGAGCGGGGTTCAGAGCAGACTCCGCTCCCGGCACCACTCCTCGACGCTGCGGCCCTCCTCCTCGACGGCGCCCCGCCAGCGCCCGTCCGCCGCTATCGCCTCGGGCAGCGACGGATGGTACGGAAAGACCCGCGTCAGGCCGGTGACCTGGAAGACCCTCAGGATCCGGTCCGCGTCGATGACCAGCGAGAGCGTCCCATGCCCGGTGCGCAGCCGCTTCAGCCCGCCGACCAGGGCGCCCAGGCCCGTCGAGTCTATGAACTCCACGCCGCGCATGTCCGCGATGAGGTGCACGGTCCCCTCCCCGGCCAGGGCGAAGACCTGCTCGCGCAGCCTCGGCGCGGTGTACACGTCGATCTCGCCCACGATCCGGAGCACCGCGCGATCGTCCCCCGCCGCGATGGGCTCCACCTGGAAATCCCGCACGTCCGTCTCCCTGCGTCCCACGGGCCACCCCCTCTGTCATCGCACACCATGACAGCGAATGCCTGAGAGTTACACTACCGCCACGCGGCGGCAGTTGTCAATACCCACGCGTCACCGTCATCATGGAAGATGACAGAGGATGACAGGAAGCAGGAAGGGAGCCAGGATGCGGGTGGAAGAGGCCATCGGATCGCAGATCGCACGCCTCCGCGAGTCGCGGCGGATGTCGCTGTCGCAGCTCGGGGAGGCCCTGGGCCGGTACCTGGAGCGGCCGTGGAGCCGTCAGGCCGTGCACCAGGCGGAGCGCGGCCGACGCTCTTTCACCGCCGCCGAGCTGGCCGCGATCGCCCTCGTCCTCGACACCTCGGTGCCCGCCCTCTTCCTCGCCGAGCCGGAGACCGGCGAGCCCGCCGGGATCGACCTCCCCGGCGGCACGGTCTCCCCCGAGGAGTACCGGGGGATCCTCCTGCACGAGGCGAAGGACGTCCCGCTCGACGGCGTCGAGGAGCTGATCGTGGCCCTGCACGACATAGGAGAGGTGCTGTCCCGCCCCACCCTGGCCCGGCTGGCCAAGATCGGCCGCGTGGCCGAGCAGGTGGCGGGCCCCGCCTCTTTGTGACCGCCACCCGCTCCGGCCCGCCCACATTCCACGCGCGGACACACGCGGGAGGCCCCCACACACCCCTCGCCGCCGGGCGAATCGGGGCCCTGCCCGACCGTGATAGGCTGCTTCAGCGACAACGGCCCGGCATCCGGGCGATTCGCGACAAGCCGGGTCCTGTGGAGCAGTTTGGAGTGCTCGCCACCCTGTCAAGGTGGAGGCCGCGGGTTCAAATCCCGTCAGGACCGCTCCGGCTGGGTAGCTCAGTTGGTACGAGCGTCCGCCTGAAAAGCGGAAGGTCGCCGGTTCGACCCCGGCCCCAGCCACCTTCTTTGACCAGGAAGAACCCCCTGCCGGATCACTCCGGCAGGGGGCTTTTGTGCGTTCTACGCCAACGGGTACGCCAACGTGATCAGCTTGGGTTGCCACGGATCCAGTCGAACCGCCCCCTCACCTCAGCCAGCGATCCGTGGAGAGGGACGCTCACGGACAGCGCCTTTGTAGCCGACGAGCCATTGAGCTGGACCTGGAGGCATCGAGATGACCCACCGCGTACGTCTCGGCCGGCCATAATGCAGATGGTGGACGATGGGCCCCTGCGGACCGACCTACCTCAAGCCGACTGAACCTCCGGACAAGAGACATCATGAGTAGGAATGAATGGCTCACCATCGCAGCCACATGGCTTTTTATTTTATACGCAACAGCCTCCACGCATATCCTCGCCCGGCATCTCTTTGGCTACATAAACGCAGCAAAACCGTGGGAAAAAAGGGCCAGAAAACCCGGAAAAACACCAGCGCTCGCCCGACGCCAGGTGAAAACTTATACAAGACGAGCATTGGCTGTCTTCCGGTTTTTCACCAGCCAAACTCCCTTCACCCATGCGAGACTGGCTCATCTTCACGTCGCAGCGCTGTATGAGATCCGGTGGCACGCAAGACCAGCACTAGCGGGCGTAGCGCTAGGCCTGTCCCCCCTGCTGCTCGCATCGTTAATCATTGGAGATATTGACCTAGAGCTAGACTTCCGGAACGTTTTGGCAAGCACCATCACGGTCGGGACAGTGATATACGGGGGCACGCTATTCACCATTATCCTCCTCGCGTCACGTAAGTGGCGAAGACTGGGCGCGAACCTCACGGCCATATCCACTTGCCTTCATATCGCCACCACTTGCGCTGCTTATGCGCGAGGTAACGCCAGCGCGCTAACTATCGTCAAGCTTGTCGATACGGTGTGCCGTCAGATCGCCGACTTCACCGCCACACACGAAGCGCTGGTGACGCCGCCCCTAGATACCGCCGTCAGGCAGCATACGGCCGCTGTGCGGCGCGAACTGATGGAAGCCTCAGCGGGCCTACTTCGAGAAGGACCGAGCGCCCTACCTCGGCTTGTTTCGTTGATTCACACGATGATTCAACGCATAACCTCTGACCAGTGGCTTGCTCTGCTGGATTTGGGCGATACGTCATCGTTGCCGAACTCTCAGGATTCTGCGGGAGACGTCTCCGAGAGCAACAAGGATGCGGGGATAGCGATGCTCACCTCCCTCCTCGCCTCCGCCGCCCTGGCAACCGCAACCACGATGGGCCTGCCGCTGGCCGCTGGCTTTCCCGCCGCGCTCATTCTACTCATCGGCCCTACTATTTGGTTCGGTAGCCGTCGACTCAGAAGCACACCGGAGAATCTGCTGGGGGCCGTCCGGCGGTCACTTACGGAAGCCGCACAAGAACCTGCTTCCCTACCGAACTCTCAGCCAGGCGATGCCAATCAGAACTTCCGCGCGGCCCCTGACAGATAACTGCCCGCGCGGTCACCGAGCGGCGTGGACACAGAATAAGAGGCGACCCGCTTCAAGCACAGTCACCCTGATGCCTCGGCAGTAAATACCGCCGAGGCATCCACAACTTCAGCTGAGGCGACTCCCCAGCTTGTCCAGACCCTTCCGCATCTCGTCCAGCGACGCATGGGCGTAGACCTTCATGGTCAACTAGATCCCGCTGTGCCCGGCGATCTGCTGGACGACGTGCGGCGGGACACCGAGATCAAGCAGCAGCGTCACGCAGGGGTGGCGGAGATTGTTGAAGCGGACTTCGAGCCCCAGCCGCTTCCGGAGCGGGTACCAGCTCCGCCGGAGGTTGTCCGGCTCCAGCGTGGTACCCACGCCCGGTCTCTGTCCACGTGTCGCTGGCCGCCGCCCGTTCCTGCGCCTGCCGCTCCCGGTGCTGCTCCAGTGCTTCACCACGACCGGCGGCAACGGCAAGGACCGGACCGATGACCGCGTCTTGGGCCTGATTAGGGTCAGCGCCCCGTTGACCCTTGCAACGCCCGTTCCACGATGAGTGAGCCATTGTCCAGGTCGATGGAGTCCCAGCCCAATCCCAGCAGCTCCCCACGGCGCATCCCCCATCGGATCGCAGTATGTGAGCCAGTCCCGGCGGTGGTTCGACAGCGCTTGGTCCAGCATCGCGTTCGAGCGTCAGCCATGACCGCGTCCCTCGGCCCCCTGCTCCGTGAGGTCACGACCATCCTGCTCGACTTCGATGGGCTGGTCTGCTCCGTCTTTGCGGGGCTCTCCGCCGACGAGGTGGCTGACCGTATGCGGCAGCGGATCGCGGCCAACGGCCACACGGTCGAAGTGGACTGGGAGACGGAAAGCAGATCCCGCTCGCGCTGCTGAGCCGAATCGCCCAGGAGCGCCCCGAACTGGCGGTGGAGGCAGATGCCGCCCTGACCGATCTGGAGACCGAAGCGGTCCAACGCGCGAGGCCCAACCCGGACATCAAGGTGCTGCTCGACGCGTGCGCTAGTTCCGGACGACGGGTCGTGGTGGTCAGCAACAATGCAGGGCGAGCCATCACGAGCTACCTGGTCCGGGAGGGACTGGCCGGGCTCGTGCACGGCGTTATCGGCCGCGTTCCCGGAGAACCGGCGTCCATGAAGCCATCCCCCCGGCTCCTGCTCGACGCGATGGGGGGAGGTTGCTCCCGCCCAGTGCGTGTTCATCGGTGACGCGACACGTGATGCGGAAGCAGGTCAGGCGGCCGGAGTGCCCACCATCGGTTACGCCAACAAGCCGGGGAAGGCCGAGAGGCTGTCGGCCGCCGGCGCGGTGGTCGTTGGTGGATTCGCTGATCCCCGTGGCTCACACCCTGTCGTTCAAACCGTAAGTGCACGCCATAGGTGACGACAGTCCCCAGCGGGCGACGCGCGGCGCGTCCCACAGCCGGGGAGGCGCGGCGTCAACGGTGCTGGGACTTGGCTGCCGGAATTGTCGGGCCCACCGTTCCTTTCCGCGCAATAATCACCTCAGCGCACGCACTCAGAGTGCCCTCACCTTCGTGAGGGCACTCTGCTCAGTGATGACTCAATTCCCCTTGCCGGATCCATAAGGACTAGCACTTAGGGAAAACCGACACCACCTTCCCCCCATCGCGAATCTCCTCAAGCTCACCTCCAGCCCCAGAGAATGGGGCACGAGCGGAAATAACCCTAAACAGCTCCAGGGGAACCCGAGCCTCGCGCGCGAGATCATCCTCCCCTATACCTACATCCCGTAGAATTTCCACTGCTCTAGGGAATAGAGAAGGTTGCTCCATGGGCGGCATTGGACCAGGCTCTCGCCGCCGCCACCCCTTAGAGGACATATAGGCCAAAGCGTTTCTGTATGTCACGTCACCCATGACCCCCAACGCCCGAGCTCGATATAGCAGCGCCTGCATGCTCACGCCCCATTCTTCCTTGAGGCTGGCCAGCTTTCGGTAGTCGGCTTTCCCTGGCAGCAGATCCGCGATCTGATCCCCTGGCATCAAGAACTCGGCCGCGAACCTGTGAGCCTGCGCTTCTACCACCTTGCCACCAGGCTCAGCATCTAGATGCATGACAAGGTGACCCAATTCGTGGGCGACATCAAAGCGCTGCCTATAATAATCCCATTTCGCCGGGTTCAAGACTACTGTAGGTCGCTCACCCATAAAAGAATAGGCATCGACAGCTACGGTTTGCGGTGGGCTGAAAATGATGAGGACACCATGGTTCTCTGCTGCGCGTACGAGATGACCGACAGGCCCTCGCTCGATCCCCCACTGCTTACGCAGCCGCTTCGCTGCCTGCTCAGGCATGTCACCTTTGTCGCTATCAACATCGACACTCACTTGGGGCACATCTGGGTCCGGGAACTCTACATGCCTTTCGAGAGCGTGTGACACATCGCTAGCAACGAGCCCATAGGCGAAGGCTTGGTCACGCGCCAGTTGGGTTGTTGAGCGAAGCGACCGAAAATGAGGAGCTACCCCCTCTGGCACGTGCCTCTTGGGGCCTGGAAGAAAGAAATCGGGCTCGACGCCTAGCGCCAGACATAGCTGAGCAACCGTACTCGGAGCTGGACGCTTGGCGTTGCTTTCATAGGCAGCGATAGCCGTCGGACTTTTATCGATCAAGTCCGCCAATGCATTCTTGCGCAGGCCCGCAAGTTGACGCGCAAGCTTTAGTCTATAGCCGTCGAAGAGGCGAGACGCGTCACCGATCCTTACATCTGCACGGCGAGCAATTTGCATTTTCATCCGCTCGTTTCATTCGGGCTGCCCTCCTCGGTTTTCCGCCGAAGCCGAACAGCCGCATCGGCTACACCATCGCGTCCAGGCATGGGGGCTGGAACGATAGGCCGCGATCCATGTCCCTGATCGCCCGGCGCCGAGGAGAGTAGATCATGCCTCCAGTACCAGGCAGGCCCACCCCCCTTGTTCAGGCGCGTCCGCCCGATGAAGAGCTCCCTAACACCGAGATCCCTCTGCACACTGTGAGCGACAACAAGTGTCGTAGCCGGAATCTCGGGCTCCGGAGACTCCCCTATCGCGCGCACCACATCAGCAAGGAAGAAGAGCTCGTCTTCTCCCTCTATGGGAAGTGTGAGCTGATCCGGCCGAGGCTGCGCCGCAACACGCTGTTTCGTCGGGCTCTTACGGGGCCACGGGATCGAGTCGACCTCGCCAAAGCGATACGAAGCCAGCAGCCACCGCCAGTGACCACATCGCCAACCAGGGGAACCGTTCAGATCCGCACGAGTGACCGTACCGGGAGGGATCCGTGGCATGTTCTCAAACTCTCCCGGAAGCAGGCCGGTTGCGACCAGGTCGAGCCCGGCCTCGCTGTCATCAAGTGACGCAACCGAGTACTTGCCGAGAGAGAACACCCGATCCAGCCTGTCTTGCACGAACTTGTGGGCCGTGTATCCGACCCACCCCTGGTCATGCCCTGCATCCGGGTCGTAGTCCCGCATGGTCCGCTCGTACGCGGACTCGTCAGCCCACTGAATCGCTGCCAGCGCCCGCGCATCTGCGAGGTCGCTGAGCGCGTCCTGCTGCTCGCTCATGGCCCGCACTGTACCTCATTTCAGTAATGACTGCACAGAACTGAACCACTGCACTACTCCCGCGAAGCATTCGAAACCGAACAGGTGATCGACACCTGAGCCGCTCGCCGCCGCGCAGGCCATAGGGACACACCACGGATCAACCGCCAGGGGTGCCCGACTGGGTGTGCTCCGTCTACGCCAACGCGTGCGCCAACGACGGACACCCCTGGTCCCGGTGGCCAGCATGCAGCGCGGATCGGGGCCAGGGCACGGCCTGAAAAGCGGAAGGTCGCCGGTTCGACCCCGGCCCCAGCCACCTTCTCCAGCAGCACCGAAGGCCCCCGCGGACACTCTCCGCAGGGGCCTTTCGCGTTGCCCGGTCCCGACCGGCGCCGTTCCCCGGCACCGCTCAGTCCCTGCCGCCGGGGTGGCGGTGGCGGCACAGCCAGAAGACCGTGCAGGACAGTGCCGCCCAGGCGGTCAGGACCAGGTAGGGCTGGACGTGCTGGTGGCCGCGGAAGTAGACCGCCGTGTGCTGGGCGTTCACGCAGGCGCCGGGGATCAGCCAGCGGCCGATCACGCCGAGGGCCGAGGGCAGCAGCGGCCAGGAGACCGCGCCGCCCGACGAGGGGTTGCCGAGCATCACCATCAGGACCCAGGTCGGCAGGATCGCCCAGCGCCTGACCAGGGTGTTGAACATGGTGAAGACCATGCCCGAGGCGAACATCGTCAGCGCGAGGATGCCCCACGACTGGACGAACGGCAGCCGCACCGCGTCCAGGGCCCAGTCCACCGCCGCCGCGATCGCCAGGCCGCCGAGCAGCGCGTAGCCCGCCGTGAACGCGATCCGCTCGCCGGGCCGCAGGGCGCCCGCCTGCACGCTGAGCTGGACCGCGCCCAGGAAGCCGACGATCACGGCCGCGATCGAGACGTAGAACAGGGCCAGGCCCCGCGGGTCACCGGGCGAGAGCGGCTTGAGCTCCCTGATGGTGAGATCGACCCCGGCGGACCGGGCGGCGGGGCGCGCCTCGCCGGTCAGGAGTTCGGCCACCGAGGCACCGGCCGCGCTCGCCGTCTCCAGGGCGACGCCGTCGCCGTGGTCGCGGACGATCGCGAAGACGCGCTGCGCCTCCACGGCGTCCACAGCCTGTGGATAGTCCGCGTAGGGGTGCAGTTCCAGCGTCGTGTCGAGGCGGTCCTCCAGCGCGCCGACGAACGCGTCGCCGTGCTGCCGGGCCGCCACGCCCCCGACGACGGCCACCGGCACCGCGTTCGGCGTCGGATTGGTGATCGCGTAGGTGTACGACCCGGCGAAGAGCCCGGCCGAGGCGGCGACGATCAGCCCCACCACGACGGCGGGCAGGTACGGCGAGCGCCGCAGCCGCCCCGGGAGCCTCCTCAGGAGTTCTCTCACGCCCTCACCGTAAACGGACATATCACCCACAACACGCCCGCCCCGATAACGGCTCGCCGCCCGCCGCACCGAGGTGAGACGCTTGAGTGCGTATGTCTACCGACCCCTCCCCCGTATCAGCCCTGGCCGAGCGGCTGCCCGGGCTGATGGCGCGCGACCAGCGGCGGCTCGGCCGCCGCCTCGACGGAGCCCGCCGCATCCGCAAGCCGGCCGACCGGCGCACGGCGCTCGCCGCGATCGCCGAGGCGATCGACGCCGCCGAGCGCACCGTCGAGCGCCGGCGCGCCGCCGTGCCCGCGATCACCTATCCCGAGCAGCTGCCGGTCAGCCAGAAGAAGGACGAGATCCTCACCGCGATACGCGACCACCAAGTGGTGATCGTGGCCGGGGAGACGGGCTCGGGCAAGACCACGCAGCTGCCCAAGATCTGTCTGGAGCTGGGCCGCGGCGTGCGCGGCCTGATCGGCCACACCCAGCCCCGCCGGATCGCCGCCCGCACGGTCGCGCAGCGCGTCGCGGACGAGTTGCGCACGCCGCTGGGCGAGGCGGTCGGCTTCAAGGTGCGGTTCACCGACCAGGCGAGCGACAACACCCTCGTCAAGCTGATGACGGACGGCATCCTGCTGGCGGAGATCCAGCACGACCGCGAGCTGCGCGCCTACGACACGATCATCATCGACGAGGCCCACGAGCGCAGCCTCAACATCGACTTCCTGCTGGGCTATCTCGCCCAGCTCCTCCCCCGCCGCCCTGACCTCAAGGTCGTCATCACCTCCGCCACCATCGACCCCGAGCGCTTCGCCCGCCACTTCCGCGACGCCGAGGGCCGCCCCGCCCCGATCGTCGAGGTGTCCGGGCGGACGTACCCGGTCGAGGTGCGGTACCGGCCACTGCTGGAGGAGGACGGCGAGGCGCCCGACCGCGACCAGATCACCGCCATCTGCGACGCGGTGGACGAGCTCCAGGCCGAGGGCCCCGGCGACATCCTCGTCTTCCTCTCCGGTGAGCGGGAGATCCGGGACACGGCCGACGCGCTGGAGAAGCGGAACCTGCGCCACACCGAGGTGCTGCCGCTCTACGCGCGCCTGTCGCACGGCGAGCAGCAGCGCGTCTTCCAGCCGCACCCGGGCCGCCGGATCGTGCTGGCCACCAACGTCGCGGAGACGTCGCTGACCGTCCCCGGCATCAAGTACGTCATCGACCCCGGCACGGCCCGCGTCTCGCGGTACAGCCACCGCACCAAGGTGCAGCGGCTGCCGATCGAGCCGGTGTCGCAGGCCAGCGCGAACCAGCGCAAGGGCCGCTGCGGGCGCACCAGCGACGGCATCTGCGTCCGGCTGTACGCGGAGGATGACTTCCTCTCCCGGCCCGAGTTCACCGACGCCGAGATCCTGCGCACCAACCTGGCCTCCGTCATCCTCCAGATGAACGCGGCCGGGCTGGGCGAGATCGAGCGCTTCCCCTTCATCGACGCGCCCGACCACCGCTCCATCAAGGCGGGCGTGCAGTTGCTGGAGGAACTGGGCGCGCTCGACGGGCAGAAGCTGACGGCGCTGGGCCGCAAGCTCGCGCAGCTCCCCGTGGACCCGCGCCTGGCGCGGATGGTGCTGGAGGCGGACCGCAACGGCTGCGCCCGCGAGGTCATGGTGATCGCCGCCGCGCTGTCCATCCAGGACCCGCGCGAACGCCCGGCGGACAAGCAGCAGCAGGCCGACGCCAAGCACGCGCGGTTCCGCGAGGGGCCGGGCGAGGAGTCGGACTTCCTGGCGTTCCTGGCCCTGTGGAACTACGTGCGCGAGCGCCAGCGCGAGCTGTCCTCCTCGGCGTTCCGCCGGATGTGCAAGACGGAGTTCCTCAACTACCTGCGGATACGCGAGTGGCAGGACATCTTCGCGCAGCTCCGCACCGTGGGCCGGTCGTTGGGCATCGAGCCCGACGACGAGCGGCAGGACGCCGATCCGCGGCTGATCCATCAGTCGCTGCTGGCCGGGCTGTTGTCGCACATCGGCCTGAAGGACACCGAGAAGCACGAGTATCTCGGCGCCCGGGGCGCGAAGTTCGCCGTGTTCCCGGGCTCCGCGCTGTTCCGGAAGCCGCCGCGCTGGGTGATGTCGGCGGAGCTGGTGGAGACGTCCCGGCTGTGGGCGCGGATCAACGCGAAGATCGAGCCGGAGTGGATCGAGCCGCTGGCCGGCCATCTGGTGAAACGGACCTACAGCGAGCCGCACTGGGAGCAGAAGCAGGCCGCGGTCATGGCGTACGAGCGGGTGACGCTGTACGGCGTGCCGATCGTGGCGCAGCGCAAGGTCGCCTACGGGCGGATCGACCCGGAGACCTCCCGCGACCTTTTCATCCGCAACGCGCTGGTCGAGGGCGACTGGCGGACGCGGCACCAGTTCTTCCACGACAACCGGAAGTTGCTGGCCGAGGTCGAGGAGCTGGAGCACCGGGCCCGGCGCCGCGACATCCTGGTGGACGACGAGACGCTGTACGACTTCTACGACCAGCGCCTCCCGGCCGACATCGTGTCGGGCGCGCACTTCGACGCCTGGTGGAAGCAGAAGCGCCGCGAGGACCCCGACCTGCTCACCTTCGAGAAGTCGATGCTCATCAACGAGCGGGCGCGGGACGTCACCAAGACCGACTACCCCGACACCTGGCGGCAGGGCCGGCTCTCCTTCCCCGTCACCTACCAGTTCGAGCCGGGCGCGGACGCGGACGGCGTGACCGTGCACGTGCCGCTCCAGGTCCTCAACCAGGCGACGCCCGACGGCTTCGACTGGCAGATCCCGGGCCTGCGCGAGCAGTTGGTGACGGAGTTGATCCGTTCGCTGCCCAAGCCGCTGCGGCGGCACTGCGTTCCGGCGCCGAACTTCGCGCAGCGCTTCCTGCGCGAGACCCCCGAGCCGACCGGCGAGCCGCTGCGCACCGCCCTGGCGCGCGGGCTGACCCGGGCGACCGGGGTGCGGATCACGCCCGAGGACTTCGACGAGGAGCGGATCCCCGGCCATCTGCGGGTCACGTTCCGGGTGGTGGACGAACGCGGCCGGAAGCTGGGCGAGAACGCGGAGAGCAAGGATCTGGACGCCCTGAAGGTGCGGCTGCGGCCCCGGGCCAGGGCGGCCCTGGACCGGGCGTTCACGGCCGCCGCGGGCCGGGAGGACGGGCCCGCGCCGGAACAGCGCGCCGGCCTCACCTCCTGGACGGTCGGCACGCTGCCGCGCACGTTCGAGACGCGGCGCGGCGGGCAGCCGGTGAAGGCGTATCCGGCGCTGGTGGACGAGGGCGCGACGGTGGCGGTGCGGCTGTTCGACACGGAGGCCGAGCAGGAGCGCGCGATGCGGCGCGGCACGCGCCGGCTCGTGTTGCTCAACCTGCCGTCCGATCCGGCCAGGTTCGCGCTGCGGCAGCTCGACAACGCGGCCAAGCTGGCCCTGTCGAGCACCCCGCACGGGGGCGTACCGGCGCTGTTCGAGGACTGTGTGACGGCCGCGGCCGATCAGCTCATCGCGGCGCACGGCGGACCCGCGTGGGACGAGGAGGGCTTCACCAAGCTGTTCGACGCGGTCCGCGCGGACATCGTGGACCTGACGCTGCGGATCGTGCGGCAGGTGCGGGAGGTGCTGACCGCGTGGCAGGCGTGCGAGCGGCGGCTGGCCTCCCTGACCAGCCCGGTGCTGGCGCCGTCCCTGGCGGACGTCAGGGGGCAGTTGGACGCGCTCATCAAGCCGGGGTTCGTGACCGAGCACGGCGCGCGGCGGCTGCCGGATCTGCTGCGCTATCTGACGGCGGCCGACCGGCGGCTCCAGCAGTTGCCGCACCAGGCGGACCGGGACCGGGCCAGGATGGCGAAGGTCCACGAGATGCGCGACGAATACCTGTGGCTGCTGGAGCAGTTCCCGCCCGGCCGACCGGTGCCGGCACAGGTGGGCGAGATCCGCTGGATGATCGAGGAGTTGCGGGTGAGCTACTTCGCGCACGCGCTGGGCACGGCGTACCCGGTCTCCGACAAGCGGATCATCAAGGCCGTGGACGCCCTGGCGCCCCCGCGCTGAGCCCGCGCCGGGGCGATTGGCTACGCGCCCCTACGCTGCGGTAGAGTCGCGTGCGCACGCCAAGGTCCTGTGGAGCAGTTTGGAGTGCTCGCCACCCTGTCAAGGTGGAGGCCGCGGGTTCAAATCCCGTCAGGACCGCACGTCCCGCACGATCTCCGTCAGCCCGGATCCCCCACGAGGGGTCCGGGCTTTCTGTTTGGGTAGGCGAAGGGTGACGGCGGCACAGGAGGCCGACGGGGACGCGTTCTACCGCAAGATCATTATTACCATCAAGGCAAGTAGAGTGTGACGGGAGTCACTCAACTCGGTTGCGCGCTGAGCTCGTTCGACCCCGTAGAGACAACCGCCAATTTTATATGTGCAATTGCACCCTGTGTGCGTAACATCACCGAGACACAAGAAGATCGCGCCGGACCCGGCGGAGTCCGACGCGATCTGCAGCCAAGCGGCCCGGAGTGGGGGCTCCGGATGCCCGGTTCGTACGGGGTCGTGCTGTTCTGCTCAGGCCTCGCCGCGCTGCTGCGGGATGCCCGCGAGCAGCGCGCGCACCTCCGCTTCGCGGTAGCGGCGGTGCCCGCCGAGCGTGCGGATAGACGTGAGCTTGCCCGCCTTTGCCCAGCGTGTGACCGTTTTCGGGTCTACGCGGAACATCGTGGCAACCTCAGCCGGGGTCAGCAGCGGCTCGGCATCAGGGGTGCGAGCGGTCATGAGCGGCCTCCTCGGGAGAACCGAACCATCACGGTTCTTTCCTCTAAATTCTGCACCTTGACCCGCGTTGCCCGAAATGGCAGGCGCGGGTCGAGTCGGTTATAGGACGAACGGCTTGTCCTCGGCACTACAACTACACCATCCGTCCAGCCGGGTCGGCCAAACCGATGGAATTGCCCTCTCAGGTGTTCAACCTCGGCGGAAGCCGACTGGACTATGCCAGAACGGACAGTCACTCGCCCGTAACGATGCGTCACCGCACGATGACTCGCCATCGACCTTGCCGAGAAGGGGCCCCTCCGGACTCCTTGTCCTATTTTGACACGAGGAGACTACTTGAAGGCAAGAGTTCCTTACAGTGCCTTCCATCACGCTTGGGGCATAAGTCCCGGATCAGTTGGCGAACTGCCGCTCCCTGATCGTCATCCAGCGATCGGTGAGCTCCTCGTAGACCCGGCTCGCGCGTTCCAGGTCGCCCGCCGCGAGCGCCGCGAGCCCCTCGGTCACCTCGGCCGCCGAGTGATCGGCCGCGAGCTGGTCCTCGGAAATCGTATAGATCAGCCCCCCGTAGTCCAGTTCGACAAGTGACCGGGGGTGAAACTCCTCCAGCCACCGCCCCACATCGGTGAGCGCCTCGACCAGCGGCCCCTGCGGCATCGCCTCCCGGACCGTGCGCAGCCCGCGCGCCACCCGCCGCCGCGCCTGCACCATCGGCGTCCGGTACAGCAGCCCCGCCACCGTCGCGTCCCCCGGCCCGCCGTCCGCCGGCGCCTCCCCCGCCTTGCGGAAGATCCGCTCCTCGTCCGAGAAGAGCGCGAACCACCGCACCGGCACGTGCCACAGCGCCGAGCGGATCCAGGGCCGCGCGTCCGGGTTCCGCTCCCGCCAGCGCGCGTAGTCGGCCGCGGCCCGCCGCCGCACCCCCGGCGGCAGCGCCGCGTCCAGGACCGTGTCGGGCATCAGCCAGTGCCCCACCTCGCCCAGGGCCTGCCAGGAGCGCAGCCGGGTCCGCCACGGGCACACGCACACCACGCCGTCCACCATGGCCACGAAGGCGTCCGCGCTCTCCCGCGCCGGGGCCACCCGGGGCGGCATCGCCAGCAGCCCGGCCAGCGCGTGACCCACCTCGTCCTGGGCGGTGGGCAGCCGGTCGCGCCGGGCGTACTCGGCCCAGTACGAGCGCTCCGGCTCGGGAAAGGCCGCCAGCGGCTCGTAGACCCTGAGATACGCCGCGTAGGGAACCTTCGCCACGCCACCCTCCCTTGCTGCCCGGCGACCGTCGCCGACCTCACGATCGTGTCAGCGACCCCGTCCCGTGGCACCCCGCGGGCCGTGATCGCCGTAGTCTCATCTCATCAATGCCCTCCCCACCAACCGGGGGGCATCCGCCTCGACATACAGGAGTCACCACCGTGACTGACGTACGTCCCGCTGTCAGCGTCGACGGCCCCGCCGAGGCCGACCTGTTCGACACCCTGTTCCACTCGGACCAGGGCGGCCACGAGCAGGTCGTGCTGTTCCAGGACCGGCCGACGGGCCTGAAGGCCGTGATCGCCATTCACTCCACCGCCCTGGGCCCGGCCCTCGGCGGCACCCGCTTCCACGCCTACGCCGGAGCCGCCAGGCCCGAGGAGGCGGCCCTGCGCGACGCGCTCAACCTCGCCCGCGGCATGAGCTACAAGAACGCCCTCGCCGGCCTCCCGCACGGCGGCGGCAAGGCCGTGATCATCGGAGACCCCGAGCGGATCAAGACCGAGGAACTGCTGCTCGCCTACGGCCGCTGCGTCGCCGCCCTCGGCGGGCGCTACGTCACCGCGTGCGACGTGGGGACCTACGTACGGGACATGGACGTCGTCGCCCGCGCCTGCCGCTGGACCACCGGCCGCTCGCCCGAGCACGGGGGCGCCGGGGACTCGTCCGTGCTGACCGCCTTCGGCGTCTTCCAGGGCATGCGGGCCTGCGCCGCGCACCGCTGGGGCTCACCCGACCTGGCCGGCCGGACCGTGGGTGTGGCGGGCGTCGGCAAGGTCGGCCACCTGCTGGTCGACCACCTGGTCGAGGCGGGCGCCCGCGTGGTGATCACGGACGTCAGGCCGGACGCCGTCGAACGGGTGCTGGCCGTCCACCCGCGGGTCGCCGCCGTGGCCGGCACCGAGGAGCTGATCACCACCGAGGGGCTGGACGTCTACGCCCCCTGCGCGCTGGGCGGGGCGCTCGACGACCGCTCGGTGGCGCTGCTGACCGCGGGGGTGGTGTGCGGCGCCGCGAACAACCAGCTCGGCCACCCCGGCGTCGAGAAGGACCTCGCCGACCGGGGCATCCTCTACGCCCCCGACTACGTGGTGAACTCGGGCGGCGTCATCCAGGTCGCGGAGGAGCTGAACGGTTTCGACTTCGCGACCGCGAAGGCAAAGGCGGCCTGCATTTACGACACGACGCGGGAGATTTTCGAGCGCGCCGACACCGAGGGAGTGCCGCCGGCGGTCGCCGCCGACCGGATCGCCGAGCACCGGATGGCGCACGCCGGGGGCCGCTGAACGCGCGTTTACGTAAGACATGTCACCCCCTGCGGGCGAGTCGCGCCTCGAAAGAAGGTAAAATCGCCGCTGACCAGCAAAGAGAGGTCCATCGGGCATCGTGTGAGCGGCCCGGTCCCGCGGACGGCGTACCGCGGGCCCGGATAAGCAGGTACGGTTGAAGGCCGATGGATCGGGCTCTCGACCGAGGGCTCGCTCTCGATCATGAACGGATGTCAACACTCCGGGGCCGTCGCGCCCCGTCGTTGAGGGGGTCGAGCCAATGGGGCGCGGCCGGGCCAAGGCCAAGCAGACTAAGGTCGCCCGCCAGCTGAAGTACAACAGCGGCAGGACGGACCTTTCTCGCCTGGCCGAAGAGCTGGGTGCATCGTCGACGCCGGAGCCGCCGCCGAACGGCGAGCGGTTCGAGGACGACGACGAGCTGGACGACGACCTGTACGCACGGTACGCGGAGATGTACAACGAGGAGGACGACGACGAGGACGAGTCCTCGCCCGACGCCGCCTCGAAACGGCGCCGTGCCTGACACGCATCTGGCGAACAACACAACCGACCAGTCGCACCCGACCCGGTCCGGCGACCGCCGGACCGGGTTCAGTGCGTTCACCCGGGCGGCGGGCCCGGAGCCGCGCGGATGAGGCGGACGAGCCGGGTCGTCGGCCTTCCTCCTGTGCGCGGGCCGGCTCAGGCGTAGTCGCCGGTCAGGGTGGCCCCGACCGGGGGAAGGGCGTCCGTCGCGCCGGTGACCTCGCCCGCCACCCAGGCCGGGACGTCCCGGTCCCGAAGGGTGGCCAGGGCGGTGTCCACCGCCGGCGGCGGGACCACGGCGACCATGCCGACCCCCATGTTCAGCGTCTTCTCCAGCTCGCCGCGCGCCACCCCGCCCAGCTCGCCGACCAGTCCGAAGACCGGCGGCGGGGTCCATGTCGCGCGGTCGATCCGGGCGTGCAGGCCGTCCGGGATCACCCGGGCGAGATTGGCGGCCAGGCCGCCGCCCGTCACATGCGCGAACGCGTGCACCTCCGTCGCGCGGGTCAGCGCCAGGCAGTCCAGGGAGTAGATCCGGGTGGGCCGCAGCAACTCCTCGCCCAGCGTGCCGCCCAGCTCCGGGACCTCCCGGTCCAGCGCCCAGCCGGCCCGGTCGAAGAACACGTGCCGGACCAGTGAGTACCCGTTCGAGTGAAGGCCGGAGGCGGCCATCGCGATCACCGCGTCACCCGCCCGGATCCGGTCGGCGCCCAGCAGCTCGTCCGCCTCGACCACGCCCGTGCCGGCGCCCGCCACGTCGAACTCGTCCGGGCCCAGCAGCCCCGGGTGCTCGGCCGTCTCGCCGCCCACCAGGGCGCAGCCCGCCAGCACGCAGCCCTCCGCGATGCCCTTGACGATCGCGGAGACCCGCTCCGGGTGGACCTTGCCGACGCAGATGTAGTCCGTCATGAACAGCGGCTCGGCCCCGCACACCACCAAGTCGTCCACGACCATGGCGACCAGGTCGTGGCCAATGGTGTCGTGCACCCCCATCCGCTGGGCGATGGCGACCTTGGTGCCGACGCCGTCGGTGGCCGAGGCGAGGAGCGGGCGGCGGTATCCCTTCAGCGCCGAGGCGTCGAAGAGTCCCGCGAAGCCGCCGAGCGCGCCCACGCTCTCCGGCCGCTGGGCCTTGCGGACCCACTCCTTCATCAGCTCGACGGCGGTCTCGCCCGCCTCGATGTCGACACCCGCCGCCGCATAGCTGGCTCCGGGCACGTTCTTGGTCATCGGGTCTCTCTCGTGCTCGTGGAAGAACGCGTGCGCGCTCTACGGACGGCGCAGCGCGTCGGCGGCGCCGGGGTGGCCGGTGAGCAGCGGCAGGGGCGCGCGCTCGCCCTGCGCGGGCTGCGGCGGCTGCTGCGACGACTGCTGCTGTGGCTGCGGCGACTGCTGCTCCAGCACGTCCTTGCCGAGCACCGCCGGGTCGGGCAGCTCCATCGGGTACGAGCCGTCGAAGCAGGCCCGGCACAGATCGGGCTTGGCGATCGTGGTGGCCTCGACCATCCCGTCCAGCGAGATGTAGGCCAGCGAGTCCGCGCCCAGCGACGTGCCGATCTCCTCGACCGACAGGCCGTTGGCGATCAGCTCGGCGCGGGTGGCGAAGTCGATGCCGAAGAAGCACGGCCACTTGATCGGCGGCGAGCTGATCCGGATGTGCACCTCGGCCGCCCCGGCCTCGCGCAGCATGCGGACCAGCGCCCGCTGGGTGTTGCCCCGGACGATGGAATCGTCCACGACGACCAGCCGCTTGCCGCGGATCACTTCCTTCAGGGGGTTCAGCTTCAGCCGGATGCCGAGCTGCCGGATGGTCTGGCTCGGCTGGATGAACGTCCGGCCCACGTACGCGTTCTTCACCAGGCCGGAGCCGTAGGGAATGCCGCTGGCCTCCGCGTACCCGATGGCGGCCGGGGTGCCCGACTCGGGGGTCGGTATCACCAGATCGGCGTCGGCCGGCGCCTCGGCCGCGAGCCGGCGGCCCATCTCCACCCGCGAGAGGTAGACGTTGCGGCCCGCGATGTCCGTGTCGGGCCGGGCCAGGTAGACGTACTCGAAGACACAGCCGCGCGGCTTCGCTTCCGCGAACCGTGTGGAACGCAAACCGCGCTCGTCCACCGCGATCATCTCGCCGGGCTCGATCTCCCGCACCACGGAGGCGCCGACGATGTCCAGCGCCGCAGTCTCGGAGGCGACGACCCAGCCGCGCTCCAGCCGGCCGAGGACCAGCGGGCGGATGCCCTGCGGGTCGCGGGCGGCGTAGAGCGTCTGCTCGTCCATGAAGACGAAGCTGAACGCCCCGCGCACCCGCGGCAGCACCTTCGGCGCGGCCTCCTCGACGGTCAGGGGCGCGCCCTCCTCGTCCGTCTGCCCGGCGAGCAGCGCGGTGACCAGGTCGGTGTCGTTGGTGGCGGCGACGCGGTGGCGCGGGGACCGGCCGCCGGGCAGGGCGGCGACGAGCCCGGCCAGCTCCGCGGTGTTCACCAGGTTCCCGTTGTGGGCCAGCGCGACGGAGCCGTGTCCGGTGGCCCGGAAGGTCGGCTGGGCGTTCTCCCAGGTGGAGGCGCCGGTCGTGGAGTAGCGGGCGTGACCCACGGCGATGTGCCCCTGGAGGGCGCCGAGGGAGGTTTCGTCGAAGACCTGGGAGACCAGGCCCATGTCCTTGAAGACCAGGATCTTGGAGCCGTCGCTGACGGCGATGCCCGCGGACTCCTGTCCCCGGTGCTGTAGTGCGTAGAGTCCGAAGAACGAGAGCTTGGCGACCTCTTCGCCCGGAGCCCAGACTCCGAAGACGCCGCAGGCGTCCCTCGGGCCCTTCTCGCCGGGGTCCAGGTCGTGGTTGAGAAAACCGTCACCACGTGGCACGTGCACGAGTCTAGGCCAGGTCCGGGGGGCACCGAGAACCCCGCGGTGGTGAGACATGCCCCATAGCGACGGCGTGCGATCAGCCGAGCACGGGCAGTTCCGCGGCGAGGGCCGCGGCCCGTTCGCCGCTGGCCCGCAGCCGGCCGGTGGCGGTGACCGCGTGCCACGTGGTGCGACCGGTGGCCAGCCGCACCCAGGTGACGGGGTCGGTCTCCACGACGTTCGGCGGCGTTCCCCTGGTGTGCCGGGGCCCCGGCAGGCACTGGACGGCGGCGAACGGCGGGATCCGCACCTCGGTCGAGGCGCCCGGCGCCTTGGCGGCCAGCGCGTCGGCCAGCACCCGGACCGTGCACGCGAGGGCCTGCCGGTCCAGCCGGACGGCGACGCCGGTGGCCCGCGTGAGGTCGTCGCTGTGCACCACCAGCTCCACGATCCGGGTCACCGAGAAGTCCAGGGCGCGCATCGGCCCGAAGGGGAGCGGGATCAGGACGTCCTCGCGGAGGGCCGTCTCCAGCACCGCCTCCATCTCCTCCGCCGCCGCGTCGATGGCGGCCACCTGGTCCGGCCGCGCCTCGGCGTCCCGGCGGGTGGCCCGGTCCAGGTCGTCCGCGATCCCGGCGGTGGAGACGGCCCAGCGGTCGAGGTCGATCGCGGGCCGGGTGGCGGCGGGCGCGGGCTCGGCGAGGAGGCGGGGCAGGGCGTCGATCTGGCGGGCGATGTGGGCCAGCAGCGTGTGCACGGTCCAGCCGGGCAGCCCCGACGGCTTCGCCTGCTGCTCTGCGGTCAGTCCGTGCGCGGCCAGCCGTACGAACTCGGCCTGGGCGAGCAGCGCGTCGCGGACCCGATCGGGGTGGTAGGCACGGGGTTTGCCTCGGACTGCGGACATACGACGGAGCTTACGACGAACGCCACCGCGCGGAAGATGCCACGGGCATACCGAGCGGGCCGGGCGGAACCGCGCGTTCCGCGGGACAAGCCCGGCTGAATCGGCTCGGCCGCGGCGGGTACTCCGTCGGCATGACTGGAATCCGACTACGCAGCACGGCTTTCACCGATCAGGCACCGATCCCCGACCGCTACGCCAAGGACGGCGAGAACGTCTCGCCGCCGCTGAACTGGTCGCGGCCCCCGCCCGGCACCGAGGAGCTGGTCCTGCTCTGCGAGGACCCGGACGCCCCGTCCGGCACGTTCCTGCACTGGCTGGTCACCGGCATCGACCCGGAGACCGAGGGCGTGGCCGACGGCGCGCCGCCGCCGGGCGGCACCCCGCACACCAACGGCTTCGGCGACCGGGGCTGGGACGGCCCCAGGCCCCCGGTGGGCGATCCGGCGCACCGCTACTTCTTCCGCCTCTACGCGCTCCCCGAGCACGTCGAACTGCCCGAGCGCGCCTCGGCGGCGGACGTGCACCGGAGCCTTGACCGCCGGAGCCTGGCCAGCGGCACGCTCGTGGGCCTGCATCAGCGATGAGGAGGTAACCGGTATGGCTTCCACCGACGTCGGCGAGATCCTGCGCGCGGTGAAGAACGTCGACTTCCCGGCCGGCAAGGACGAGCTGATCGAGGAGGCGAAGCGGGCCGGCGCCCCCGAGCCCGCCGTGAAGGCGCTGCGCGGCATCCCGCGCGAGCAGTACCGCAGTCGCGCCGACGTGGCCCGCTCCGTGCGGGTGCCCGCGGACTCCGACCTGGGCCACAGCCCGGCACAGCGGGCCGAGCAGGCGCGCAAGCGCGGCAAGCAGGGGCAGGCCGAGCAGTTGCGCGACGTGCCCAAGCCGCCGATCCAGGAAGAGCTCGACCGCGACAGGGAGGCGTGACATGGTGCGCAAGAAGATGGAGGGCGACGAGGACCAGCGGCGCACGTGGGCGCGCGAGGCCGAGCGGGTGGGCGAGCGGCCCAGCGGCCGGGGCACCACCACCGGCGCGTCGAAGCAGCGGACCCATGTGTCCCACCAGGGGCAGGCCGAGCAGTTGCGCGACGTGCCCAAGCCGCCGATCCAGGAAGAGCTCGACCGCGACAGGGAGGCGTG
>NZ_JBPQTQ010000053.1:0-35484 GCF_051386415.1 Streptomyces sp. URMC 129 | reverse complement strand
CCGCCGCCCCCGCCGCCGCCCCGCACCACCACCGTGCCGCCCCGCCTCGTCGTCCGCGCCTCCACCCGCACGAGGTCCGCATGAGCGCCACCGCGTCCCGCTCCGGGTTACGGGACCGCGCCCGGGGCGCCATGCTGGGCCTCGCCGTCGGGGACGCCCTCGGCGCGCCCGCCGAGAACCTCAAACCCTCCCAGATCAGGGAACGCTGGGGCCGCATCGAGGGCTTCGTCACGGACGACCCGGCCGGGACGGACGACACCGAGTACGCGATCTTCTCCGGCCTGCTGCTCGCCGCGCACGGCTCCGCCCTCACCGTGGCCCACGTGGAGTCCGCGTGGCACGAGTGGATCGCGGACCTGGACGAAGGCCCGTTCCGCGGCGCCGGGTTCAGCGAGCGCGGCACCCTGGAGAACCTGCGCCGCGGGCTGGCCGCCCCCATCTCCGCCCAGCACCGGCACGCGTGGAGCGACGGACTGGCCATGCGGGCCGCGCCGTTCGGCGTCTACGCGGCCGGGCGGCCCGCCGAGGCGGCGCGGCTGGTGTCCATCGACGGCACCGTCTCGCACGACGGGGAGGGCATCCACGGCGGGCGGGCCGTGGCCGCCGGGGTCGCGGCGGCCATGACCGGCGACGACCCGGACGCGGTGGTGCGCGCGGCGCTCTCCGTCGTCCCCGAGGACTCCTGGACGGCGCGTTCGCTGCACCGCGCGGTGGCCGCCGCCCGGCGCGCCCTGCGCGACCCGGACGCCACCCAGCTCTCCATCGAACGGGCCGTCAGGTCCGCGACCGTCATCGGCGGTTACCCCTGGACGGACCTGGCGCCCGAGGCGGTCGGGCTCGCCTTCGGCGCGTTCGCCGCCGCCCGGGGCGAGTTCGCCGAGGCCGTCGCGCTGGCCGTCAACATGGGCCGCGACGCCGACACCACCGCCGCCGTGGCCGGCGCCCTGACGGGCGCGCTGCGCGGCGAGGGCGCCATCCCCGCCGACTGGGCCAAGGCGATCGGCCCGGTGCGCGGCAGCTGCCTGCCGTCGATGGCCGGGCACCACGTCCTGGACATCGCGGACCTTCTCACCCCGCCGCCCGGCGGGCGCGAACGGTCCGCCGCGTGACGGCCAGCCCGGCCGAGGCCGCCCTCGGCGGACCGGCCGCCGGGGACGACCCCCGCCGGATCGAGGGACTGCTGTTCGGGATCGCCGCCGGGGACGCCGCCGGCTGGCCCGCCGGGCGGCACCGCGCCGCCCGCATGCCCGGCTGGACGCGGCGGCTCACCCGCGAACTCGACGTGTTCGCCGAACTGAACGCGACCACCACGCTGCCCGTGCCGATAGCCCTCAACCAGCCGCCGGAGCCGCTGCGCCTGGGCCCCTCCGACGACGCCGAGTGGGCCGCGTTCACCGCCCTGTCCGTGCTGTCCGCGACCGACGAAGGCGACGGGCCGGTGCGCGCCGCGCTCGCCGTGGCGTGGACCGCGCTCGCCGACGAGATCGCGGCGGCGGCCCACCGCGCCACCGAGATCGAGTCCGCCACCATGCCGCTGCGCGCCCGGATCTCGGTCCGGGCCGGGCTCGGCAACCTCGCCGCCGGACTGCGGCCCCCCGCGACCGGCCACGACAACCCGCACTACTTCGACGACGCGGCCTGCGTGCGGGCGGCCGTGCTCGCCGTCGTACACCCCGGCGACCCCGAACGGGCCGCCGGGCTCGCGGAGTTCGACGCCCGCTACACCCAGGACGGCGACGGCGTGCACGGCGCCCGGGCGATGGCCGCCGCGGTCGCCGCCGCGCTGGGCGGCGCGCCCGTCGACGCCTGCGTGGACGTGGCGCTGCGCCAGCTCCCGGAGCACACCGAGATCCGGCGCAACGCGCTGCGCGCCGTCGAGCTGGGCCGCGCGGCCGTCGCCGCCCGTCCCGGCCTGCCGGGCAACGCGTTCGCGCTGGTCCCGGTGCTGGAGCACGAGATCGTCGACCACGTCTACAGCTACGGCATCGCCGCGGCCGAGACCGTTCCCGTCGCGCTCGCGGTCGCCACCGCCGCCGCGGGCGCCGTCAGCGAGGCGGTGCCCGCCGCTGCCTGCCTCTCCCGGGTCGCGGACTCCGCGCCCGCCCTGGCCGGTGCCCTGACCGGGGTGCTCGGCGGCGCCGACGCGCTGCCCGGCACCTGGCGCGACGCCTGCCGGACGCTGGCGGGCTGCGCCCTGCCCCGGCTGGCCGGCACCGACCTCGTCGAGATCGCGGAGCGGCTCGCCCGGAAAACCCTCACCTCTCCGGAAGGAACCGTCGCATGACTTCGTTCAGCACGCAGCCGACCACGCGACCCACCGCCCCGTTCCCCTCCCTGGAAGACCGCACCACCGGCGCCCTGGTCGGGGCCGCCGTCGGCGACGCCCTCGGCGGCGCCGTCGAGGGCTGGGCGCCCGCGGCCATCGCGGAGCGGCACGGCGGGCGGGTGCGGGGCATCGTGGAGCCGTTCCACCGCGACGCCTGGCGCACCGCGCGCCCCATCGCGCCCTACCACAAGGGGGACGGGCACGTCACCGACGACACCCTGATGACGCACGCCCTGGTCCGGGTCTACGAGAAGGTCCGCGACCACCTCGACGCGTACGCGGTGGCCGACCACCTGGTTCCCGACCTCATCGGCACTCCGCGCTGGATCCCCGAACTGGAGGCGGAGGCCCTGCTGTTGCAGCGGGTCTTCCTCGCCGAGAAGTGGCTCGTGGCCCGGATCCACTACGGCCACGTCGACCCGCGCGAGGCGGGCGTCGGCAACATCGTCAACTGCGGCGCGGCGATGTACATGGCGCCGGTCGGCGCGGTCAACGCCGGGAACCCGCGGGGCGCGTACGCGGAGGCGCTGGACATCGCCGGGGCGCACCAGTCGAGTTACGGCCGGGAGGCGGCCGGCGTCTTCGCCGCCGCCGTCGCCGCCGCGTTCGCGCCGGACGCCACCCCCGAGTCGGTCGTCTCCGACGCCCTGGCCCTGGCCAAGGACGGCACCCGCGCGGCGATCGAGGCGGTGTGCGAAACGGCGTCCCGCTACGACGACTTCGAGGAGGCCCTGACGCCGCTGCGGGAGGCCGTCGCGCCGTTCGACACGGTCGGCCCCGACTACCGCCGGCCGTCGCTGGGCGCCCGGCGGCCCTCCCGGCTGCACGCCATCGAGGAACTGCCCATCGCGCTCGGCATGCTCGTCGTCGGCCGCGGCGACTTCCGCCGCACCGTGCTCGGCTCCGTCAACTACGGCCGGGACTGCGACTCGATCGCCACCATGAGCGGGGCGCTGGCGGGCGCCCTCGGCGGCGAGGGCGCCGTACCCGAGGAGTGGAGCACCGAGATCGCCCGGGCCAGCAGGCTGGACCTGCACGCCCCGGCGCGGACGCTGGCGGCCGTCGCCCGCGAGGTGTTCGCCCGCGACGTCGAGCGACGCCGCTCCCACGAGGCGCTGTTCGGCGCGATCGCGGGCATGTGATGACGGCCCCCGCCTCCGCCGACGGCAGCGCGCTGCGGCTCACCTGGGTGCAGCCCGAGGACCTGATCGGGCACGAGCTGCGCCAGGCCGGGCAGGACGGACGCGACCCCGGCGCCGTCCACGCGATCGCGCTGCGCTGGCTGGCGGCGGGCGGCCGTCCCGCGCCCCGGCGGGCCGGCGCCTCACCCGCCCCCGCCGACCCCGCGCTGCGCGCCCTCGCCGGGCGGCTGCTGGACGAACTCGCCGCGCTCCCCTCGCCGTTGGCGGAGCGGGAACCCACCGCCCTGGCCGCGATCCGCGCCGCCTGCCCCGACTGGCCCGCGCCGCGCCGCACGCCCGCGTCCCTGGCCCGGCTGCACGCCGGATGGCTGGGCCGGGCCGCCGGGTGCGTCCTCGGCAAGCCCGTCGAGAAGCTGCCGCTGACCGGGATCCGCGCCCTGGCCCGCGCGACCGGCAACTGGCCGCTGCGCACCTGGTTCACCGCGGTCGGGCTGCCCCGCGACCTGGCCGCCCTCCACCCCTGGAACCGCCGCTCCGCCGGGAACTCCCTCGCCGAGAACATCGACGGCGCCCCCGAGGACGACGACCTCAACTTCCCGCTGCTGGGCCTGCTCCTGCTCCGGCGCCACGGCCACGCGTTCACCACCGCCGACGTCGCCGCCCTGTGGCTGGACGAACTCCCCGCCGGCCGCACGTTCACCGCCGAACGCGTCGCCTACCGCAACCTGCTGGCCGGGCTGGAACCGCCCGCCACCGCCACCCACCGCAACCCGTTCCGCGAGTGGATCGGCGCCCAGATCCGCGCCGACGTCCACGGCTGGACCCACCCCGGCGACCCGGCCGCCGCGGCCGAACACGCGCACCGCGACGCCGTGCTGACCCACACCGCCAACGGCGTCTACGGCGCGATGTTCACCGCCGCCGCCATCGCCGAGGCGGCGGGCGGCCGTTCGGACGTGCACGGCTGCCTGCGCGCCGGGCTCGCCGTCGTGCCGCCCGCCTCCCGCTTCGCCCGCGCCGTCCGCTTCGGCATCGCCACCGCCCGCGCCGCCGAGCCGACCGCCTTCGGCTTCGACTCCGTCGCCGACCGGCTGCACGCCCGCTACCGCGACCACCACTGGGTGCACGTCCTGCCCAACGCGGCCCTGCTCGCCGCCGCGCTCACCCACGCCGACGGCGACTTCACCGCCAGCATCTGCCGTGCGGTGTCGGGCGGTTGGGACACCGACTCCAACGGCGCCACCGCCGGGTCGCTGGCCGGCCTGCTCGCCGGATCCCCCCAGGCGCTGCCCGCCCGCTGGACCGCGCCCCTGGCCAACCGGCTGTCGACCACCGTGGCCGGCTTCGACGGCATCGGCTTCGACGCCCTGGCCGCACTCACCCTGGAGGCATCCGCATGACCCGCCGCGCCACGGCCATCACGGTCCTCGGCTCCACCAACATGGACCTCGTCGCCTACACGCCGACCGCCCCCCGCCGCGGCGAGACCGTGATGGGCCGCGCGTTCCGCACCGTGCCCGGCGGCAAGGGCACCAACCAGGCCATCGCCGCCGCCCGCGCCGGCGGCCTGGTCACCATGATCGGCGCGGTCGGCGACGACGACTTCGGGTCCCGCCTGCGCGAGGCGCTCACCGGCGCCGGCGTCGACACCGCCGCCCTGCGCACCGCCCACGGCCCCAGCGGCACCGCGCACATCGTCGTGGACGACGACGGCGGCAACTCCATCGTCGTCGTCCCCGGCGCCAACGCCACCGTCACCGGCCTCGCGCCCGGCGACGAGAAGCGCGTCGCCGCCGCCGACACCCTCCTGACGCAGCTCGAACTGCCCATGCCCGGCGTCCTCGCCGGAGCCCGCGCCGCCCGCGCCCACGGGGTCCGCACCATCCTCACGCCCGCCCCCGCCCAGCCGCTGCCCGGCGAACTCCTCGCCCTCACCGACCTGCTGGTCCCCAACGAGCACGAGGCCGCCGCCCTCACCGGCGAACGCGACCCGCGCCGCGCCGCCCGCGCCCTGCTGGACCAGGTCCCCGAGGTCGTCGTCACCCTCGGCGCCGCCGGCAGCCTCTGGGCCGCGCGCGGCGCCGAGCCCGTCACCGTCCCCGCCGTGCCGGTCCGCGCGGTCGACACCACGGCGGCGGGGGACACGTTCGTCGGCGCCCTGGCCGTGGCACACGGGGAGGGCCGCCCGATGCCGGAGGCGATGGCCTGGGCGTCGGCCGCCGCCGCCCTCGCGGTCCGCCGCCCCGGCGCCTCGTCGTCGATGCCGACCCGCGACGAGATCGACGCCCTGCACACCGACCCCGCATCCCAGAAGGAGGCACGGTGAACGACCCCGCCACCGAGCACACCCCGGCGGCCCTGGAGGGCCTGCGCGTCATCGACCTGGCCACGCTGTTCGCCGGGCCGCTCGCCGCCACCCTGCTCGGCGACTTCGGCGCCGACGTCATCAAGGTGGAGCACCCCACCCGGCCCGACCCGTCCCGGGGCCACGGCCCCGGCAAGGACGGCGTCGGCCTGTGGTGGAAGCTGCTCGGCCGCAACAAGAGGACCGTCACCCTCGACCTGTCCACCCCCGGCGGCCGTGACGTCCTGCTGCGGATGGCCGCCGAGGCCGATGTCGTCATCGAGAACTTCCGGCCCGGCACCCTGGAGAAGTGGCGGCTCGGCTGGGACGAGCTGTCCGCCGCCAACCCCCGCCTCGTCCTCGCCCGCGTCACCGGCTTCGGCCAGCTCGGGCCCTACGCCCGCCGCCCCGGCTTCGGCACCCTCGCCGAGGCGATGAGCGGCTTCGCCGCGATCACCGGCGAGCCGGACGGCCCGCCCACCCTGCCGCCGTTCGGCCTGGCCGACTCGATCGCCGCCCTCACCACCGCCTACGCCGTCATGGCCGCGCTCGCCGGCCGCGACCGCACCGGGCGCGGCCAGGTGGTCGACATGGCGATCATCGAGCCGATGCTGACCGTGCTGGGCCCGCAGCCGATCTGGTACGACCAGCTCGGCTACGTCCAGCCCCGCACCGGCAACCGCTCCGCCAACAACGCCCCGCGCAACACCTACCGCACCGCCGACGGCCGCTGGGTCGCCGTCTCCACCTCCGCCCAGTCGGTCGCGGAGCGCGTGATGCGGCTGGTCGGCCGGGCCGAGCTGATCGAACGGGACTGGTTCGCCTCCGGCGCCGGGCGCGCCCGGCACGCCGACGAGCTGGACGAGGCCGTCGGCTCCTGGATCGCGCGCCACGACCGCGCCACCGTGCTGGCCGCGTTCGAACGGGCCGAGGCCGCGATCGCCCCCGTCTACGACATCCGCGACGTGATGGCGGACGAGCAGTACCGGGCGCTCGGCTCCATCACCGAGGTGAAGGACGACGAACTGGGCACCGTGCGGATGCAGAACGTCCTCTTCCGCCTCTCCGCCACGCCCGGCGCCATCAAGTGGGCCGGCCGCCCGCACGGCGCCGACACCGACGCCGTGCTGGCCGGACTCGGCCTGACCGCCGGCGAGATCGCCGCGCTGCGGGAGGAGGGCGCGCTGTGACCGCCGCCCAGGACGCTCCCGGCGCCCCCGGCCCGCCGCTGACCTGGCTGTACGTTCCCGGCGACCGCCCCGACGTGGTGCTCAAGGCGCTCGGCTCGGGCGCCGATGTGGTCCTGGTCGACCTGGAGGACGCGGTCGCCCCCGACCGCAAGCGGTACGCGCTCGACGCCACCGCCGACCTGCTGGCCCGGACCCGCGCCGACCTCGGGGTGCCGGTCCACGTCCGCGTCAACGCCCTGGACGGGCCGCTCGCGGAGCCCGAGGTGCGCCGCCTCGCGCCGCTGCCCGGCCTGGGCGGGCTGCGGCTGCCGAAGGTCGGCGGGCCGGACGCCGTCACCCGCGTCGCCGCCTGGGCCGGGCCCGCGGTCCCGCCGCTGTACCCGCTGCTGGAGAGCGCGCTCGGCGTGGAGCACGCCCACGCCATCGCCACCGCGCATCCGGCGGTGGCGGGCCTCGCCCTCGGGGAGGCCGACCTGCGGGCCGACCTGGGCGTCACCGGCGCGGCCGGACTGGCCTGGCCGCGCAGCCGGGCCGTCGTCGCGGCCCGCGCGGCCGGACTGCCGCCGCCGGCGCAGTCCGTGTACCCCGACGTCCGCGACACGGCCGGTCTGGCCCGCTCCTGCGCCGAGGGCCGCGCCCTCGGCTTCCTCGGCCGCGCGGCCATCCACCCCCGCCAACTGCCGGTGATCGAGCGGGCGTTCCGCCCGACGGCGGCCGAGGTCGAGGCGGCCGAGGAGATCGTCGGGGCCGCCGCGACCGACGCCGGGGCCCTGGCCCTGCCCGACGGCCGCTTCGTGGACCCGGCCGTCCTCGCGGTCGCCCGCCGCACCCTGTCCCTGGCCCGCCGCACGGCGGCGGGACGTCACGCCGGGTAGCGCAGGCCGTGCCCGTGCGGGTACAGGGCGTCCGGCAGGTCGTGGGCGGTGTCCGGGAGCTGGGTACGCACCGCGTCCATGGAGGCGGGCAGGTCGAACGGGAGCGTGCCCCCGGGGGCGGCGGCGCCGGTGAGGACGTCGAGGAGCGCCGCGTCGCCGATGCCGAAGTGGGCGACCAGGGCCGCCGCCCTGTCGCGGACGTCGGTCAGGACGGCGGGCCGGTCGAGCTGGATCACCACGACGGTGGGGACGGCCGCCGAAGCCTCCACGATGGCGCGGTAGTCGGCGTCGTCGGGTTTGAAGTCCAGGTCCGTGCCGTGGACTCCGGAGGACGGCGTCCCCACCCGGAGGATCGCCAGGTCCGCGCGGCCCAGGTCGCGGGTGGCGGTCAACCCGTACGGCGCCAGCGCCGCGTTGTCGATGCCGCGGGTGAACACCGCCCGCCCGCCGCCCCGCAGCGGCAGGAGGCCGTCCCGGTTCTCCAGCAGGACCACGGACCGCTGCTGGGCCTGCCGGGAGGCGGCGGCGAACCGGGCGTTGCCGACGATCCGCGCGGCCTCCTCGGCGTCGCGGTACGGGTTCTCGAACAGTCCCTGGCGGAACTTCTGCGTCAGCACCCGGTGCACCGACTCGTCGAGCCGACGTTCGGCCAACTCACCGGCCCGGACGGCCTCGACGATACGCCCGGCCTCCGACGTGCCGCCGAGCTGGTCCACGCCCGCGCCGATCGCCTTCACGAACCGCTCCCGCACACTGAGGTGTTCCACGCCCCACGGCTTGCCGCCGGTCGAGGAGCCGTCGGTGGCGGGCTCGTTGGTGATCTGCCAGTCGCTCAGGATCACCCCGCCGAAGCCCAGCTCGCCCCGCAGCAGCCCGGTCAGGAGCTGCCGGCTGAACCCGGCGCCGACCTGCTCCAGCGGCTCGCCGCCGACCGTCACGTTCCGCAGGATCGAGTACGTCGGCATCACCGACCCGACCCCCTCCCGCACCGCGCGCCGGAACGGGCCGACGTGCTCGTCGAACCGGCCGCCGGGGAAGTCGGCGTACTTGCCGTACGCGTAGTGGCTGTCGTACCCGTTGAGCTGGGCGCCGTGGCCCGCGAAGTGCTTGACGACGGCGACGACGCTCTCCGGGCCGATGCCGCCCGCGCCGTGCTGGAAGCCCCGGATGTACGCGGACGTCAGCTCGGTCACCGTCGCCGCGTCCTGCCCGAACGTGCCGTTGACCCGGCTCCAGCGCGGCTCCGTCGCCAGGTCCGCCTGCGGCGACAGGGCGACGGACAGGCCCACCGCCCGGTACTCCTGGCGGCAGGCGTCCGCGAACGCGCGCACCAGCGCGGCGTCCCCGATCGCGGCGAACCCCAGGCTCCCCGGCCACCGGGTGAAGGAGCCCGCGCCCACGCTCTGCCCGGCGGTCGCGGAGAACCGGTTGCGCGGATCGCTGCTGACGCTGACCGGGATGCCGAGCCGGGTGCCCTCCGCGATCTCCTGGATCCGGTTGTGCTCCGTCACCAGCACGGAGGCGTCGGCGGTCAGGCGGGAGAGCACCGACGTCACGTGGTTCGCGGCGATGTCCTGCCGCAGCGGGCGCAGCGACGGCGCGGAGCCCGCGGGCAACTCGTCGAAGCAGTACCCGGACCCGGCGTGCGCGGCGACCGGGTGCACCATCGTCCCGGCCTTCTCGGCCAGGGTCATCCGCCCGACCAGATCCCGCGCCCGCTGCTCCGCCGGAAGCCGCCAGTCCTCGTAGGGGTGCAGCACGCCGTCCTTGCTCAGGTCCCGGAACCACAGCCCGTCGACCTCGATCAGGTCCACGGCCCGCGCCCCCAGCACCGGCTGTTCCCCCGCCGCCCGGGCGGCCCGGGCGCCGAGGGCGCCGGAGGCCACGGCGCCCGCCGTCACCCCCATCGCCCGCAGCGCCTTCCGCCGCGTGACACCGGCCCGCCGGCCGTGGCCGCCCGCTCGCCCGTTCATCGCCTCGTCCTCCTTCGTCGCCGCCCTCGGATCCTCGGCACGGCACGGCCCCCCAAACGGCGGGCGGCCGTCGGCTTCGGCGGGGATTCCGTGCCCGCGCGGCGTGCGACCCGTGGCGGAACGCCGTGCTGAACGCCTTTTCCGACCCGCCGCCGGGCCCGCCTCAGACCCGTTCGGGCAGCCGCTCCCCGGTCCGCCGCCCCCGCTCGTCCGGCCCCGGAGCCGGGGCCGGCGCCGGGACGGCCGCCCGGAGCGCCGGCGCGCGCCCGACCGCGTGCGAGGCGGCGAACCCGCCCGCCACGACGACCACGCCGCCGACCGCGTCCAGCAGATAGTGGTTGGCGGTGCCCATCACCACCACCGTCGTCAGCAGCGGATACGCGAAGCCGACCGCGCCGGGCCACCGGCGGCGCGGCGGCAGCATCCGCCACAGGACCAGCGCGCACCACAGCGACCAGCCGACGTGCAGCGACGGCATCGCCGCGTACGGGTTGGAGATCCCGGTCAGCACCCCGTACCGGGGATCGTCGAAGTCCTGCGGGCCGTTGGCGGTGTCGACGAAGCCGAGGCCGGGCATCAGGCGTGGCGGCGCCAGCGGGTAGAGCCAGAAGCCGACGAGCCCGAACAGCGTGGTGAACGCCAGCGCCCGCCGCGCCTCCCGGTACGCCGCCGGGTGGCGGACCAGCAGCCAGCCGAGGATCGTCAGCGGCACCGCGAAGTGGAAGGCGTGGTAGTAGAAGTCCATCGCGTCGGCCAGCCAACGCGCCCCGGCCACCGCGTGGTTGAGGTCGTCCTCGATGTCGGTGCGCAGGAACCGCTGGAGGTCGAGCACCTGATGGCCGTGCGCCTCCGCCGTGGCGCGGTCGCCCGCCGCCCGGCCGCGCGTCCACGAGTACACGAAGTACCCGACGCGGATCAGCAGCAGCTCCAGCAGCAGATTGGGCCGCCCGGCCGGGCCGGCCGCCACCGGCCGCGCCCACACCGCGGCCGAGCGCGGCAGGAACCGCACCACGCAGGCCGCCAGCAGGGCGGCGATCAGCGGGAAGTTCTCCCCGACCGGGGCCAGCGACTCCATCTTCGGCACCAGCACGGTGCCCTCCAGCACCACCACCAGGGCCGCGAACACCGGCCACACCGGCCGGTCGGCCGTGCGCCGCCCGGCCCGCCCGGCGGCGGCGAGCAGGATCCACACCTGCTGGTGCGCCCCGGCCACCGGCGTCACGGCCAGCGCCGCGCAGCCGGTGACGGCGGCGGCCAGCAGCGCCTGGTCGTCCCGCGCGTAGCGGACGGCGCGGCGCAGCGCGAGCCCGCAGACGGCGGCGGCCAGCGCGAGGAACAGCGCCCGTTCGCCCGCCCCGGCCAGGCCCAGCCGCAGCAGGGCGCCGTGCAGCGACTGGTTGTCCACCCCGTCCGGCGCGGCGCCCGCGACCGCCGGGTACGCGCCGGGCAGCGCGGTCCAGGCCACCGCCGCGCAGCCGGCGAAGGCCCCGGCCGCGCCCGCCGCCCCGCGCCGACGGCCCGTCAGGAACAGCAGCGGCACGAAGAGGAGCAGCACCGGCTGTAACGCGGCCCCGACGCCGATGAGCACGCCCCCGCGACGTTCCCCGGACACCAGGAGCCAGCCGGCCAGCACCAGCAGGACCGGCAGCAGGCCGGGCCGCCCCTCCGCCAGCGTCTCGCGCACCGGCCGCGCGACGAGCAGCAGGCACACCGCGCCCGGCGGCGCCAGCCACGCCGTCCGCGCGGCCACGGGCGCGGGCAGGCCGCGCGCCGCGGCGAGCCCGAGCGCGGCGACGAGCAGCAGCGTGCCGGTGACCCAGGCGGCGTCGGTGGCGGCGTCCGCGCCGAGCCACGCGTGCGGACCGGTGAGCCGCTCACCGGCCGGGCGCCGCAGCAGCGTCACGGCCTCGCGGACGGCGAGCGCCGCGGCCACCAGCCACAGCGCCCCCGCCGCCCACCGGACCCACCCGTTCACCCGGCCGCCGCCGCGTCGTTCCGTCCACTCCACCCGATCGCCCTCCGGTGTCGGCCGGATGAACAGCCGCCGACATCGGAGAACCTACCCCTCGCCGCCCCTTGTTCGCGGGACCCGCCGGGTCATCACACGGTGCGCACACGAAGACTCCCGACGGCCGCGACAAGCGCGTGAACTGCGCCACATTCCTTGTTAGACCTGTTGTCAGCAAGAGGGTGGGGGCGGCTATGTTCCTCGCGGCGACGGCGCCGGGGTGCCGTCGCCACCCAAGAGGGAGGAAGGTCATGTCTCGTTCCCTGGAGGGGCTCGCCGCGTCCGCCGGCGGCGCGGCCCTGTCCCAAGTGGTCATCGTCTTCGTCGCGACCATGGTCATGTTCGCCGCCGTGGCCCTCGTCATCTGGCGCGAGGCGACCGGCCCGGGCACGTTCGTGGGCCGCGCCGCCGACCGGCTCGCGGCGGCCACCGGCATGCCGCGCTGGGCCGCGCTCCCCGTTCCCCTCCAGGTGGTGTCGGTCGTCCTGGCCGGCGTCGGCGTCTACTGGGACGTCCCGTACCACTACGACCTGGGCCGGGACGAGGGCCCGCTGGCCAACCCCTCGCACTACCTCATGTTCATCGGCCTGCTGGGCATGGTCGCCACCGGCGGCATCGCGATCGCCCTCGCCCGCAAGCCGCTGCCCCGGCGGGCGTTCCGGCTCGGCCCGTCCTGGCGCGTTCCCTACGGCGCGGTGGTCATCCTCACCGGCGCGTTCTTCGGGTTCGCCGCGTTCCCCATGGACGACGTCTGGCACCGGATGTTCGGCCAGGACGTGACGCTGTGGGGACCCACCCATGTACTGCTGCTGGGCGGCGCGCTGTTCGCGCTGCTCGGCTCCTGGCTGCTGTGCGCCGAGGCCCGGCAGGTCGCCGGACACGGCCGCTGGCCGCGGGTTTTCGAGATCACCGTGGTCGGCTGGGTGGTCCTGTGCCTGCATGCCTACCTGATGGAGTTCGACCTCGGCGGACCGCAGTTCCCGCTGCTGGCCAACCCCGTCCTGCTCACCGCCTTCGCCGCCATCGCCCTCGTCGCCGCCCGCATCCGGCTGCCACGCGGCTCCCTGCTGGCCGTCTTCGCGATCTACATGGGACTGCGGCTCGTCGTCGTCGCCTTCGACATCGCCGTCGGCCGCAGCGTCCCGCACATCCCGCTCGTCCTCGGCGCCGTCCTGATCGTCGAGGCCGTCGCCCTGGCCCTCCCGCCGGCCCGGCGCCGCGCCGCGTTCGCCGTCACCAGCGGCCTGCTCGTCGGAACGCTCGGCGTCCTCGCGGAGTTCGGCTGGTCGCACCTCGCCATGCCGATCGCCTGGCCCGCCGACCTGCTCGCCGCCGCCCTGCCGCTGTGCGCGGTGGTCGGCGTCGCGGGGGCCCTGGCCGGTGCCTGGCTGGGGGAGCGGCTGGACGCGGTCGCGGCCGTCGGCCGCGCCGGAGACGCCCCGGCCCCGGCCGCGCCCGCCGGGCCCTCCGCGCTCGTCGCCGGGCTCGGGCTGGCCGCCGTGTTCGCCGCCTGCGGCTGGGCCATCCCGCCGACCGACACCACCCACGGCAGCGCCACCGTCACCCTGGAGGAGTCCGGATCCGGCGACGACCGGGTCGTCGGCCTCTCCCTCCGGGTCCACCCGGCCGATCTCGCGGACGACGCCACCTGGTTCACCGTCTTCTCCTGGCAGGGCGGCGGCATCGTCCGCGAGGAGCTGACGGAGGTCGGGGACGGCCTGTACCGCGCCACCGGGCCGGTTCCGGCGGGCGGCACCGGGTGGAAGACCGTCGTCCGCCTGCACACCGGGCCGCGCGACCTCGTCGCCCTCCCCGTCTACCTGCCCGCCGACCCCGGCATCCCGGCCCCGGCGCTGATCGCGGAGGACGGCGCCACCGTGGACTTCGTCGCCGAGCAGGACCTGCTGCGGCGCGAGACCCGCGGTGACGTGCCGAGCTGGATGTGGACCCTCGGCTACCTCTCCGTCGCCGCTGTCTTCCTGCTGATGCTCGGCGTCACCGTCGGCCTGCTGGCGCGGGCCTCCCGCACCCGGCGGAAGCGGCCCCCGCTCGGCCCGGTGCCGCTCGGCGGCGGACGCGCCGCGACCGCCTGACCCGTCACCACCCCGAGGAGCCCCACGATGCGCCGCCACGCGCTGCCGCTCACCCTCGCCGCCGCACTGCTGGCGACCGCCGCCGCCTGCGCGGACGACGCGTCGCCGTCCCCGTCCCTGTCCCCGTCGCCGCCCGCCGAGTCGGCGGCGGAGGCGGACGGCACGGTGATCAGCCGTGAGGTCGAGGGCTCCGAGGTCCGCGGCGGCCCCGGCGTGGTCTCCGTCGGCCTGGGGGAGCGGGTCACCGTCGAGGTCACCGCCGACGTCACCGACGAGATGCACCTCCACGGCTACGACCTGCACGCCGACGTCACGCCCGGCGAGCCATCCGTCCTCACGTTCGAGGCCACCATCCCCGGCCGCTTCGAGGTCGAACTGCACGGCGCCCACGTCCTCGTCGTCCGGATCGAGGTCGAGTGATGATCCTCGCGCACGGCCTGGGAGGCCGCTCCGACCTGGCCCTCCCGCTCTGGCTGGCGCTCGGCGGCGGAGTAGCCGCCCTCCTTGTCTCCTTCCTGGCCCTGGCCGTCTTCTGGAAACGGCCCAGGCTGCGGGGAACGGAGGCCGGCCGCCCGCTGCCGCCGCCCCTGCGGCGGGCGGCCGACGCCCCCGCCACCCGGCGGGCGCTGCGCGCGCTCGGTCTCGTCCTGTTCGCCGTCTTCCTGGCCGTCGCCTGGGCCGGTCCGGACACGGCGGACGTCAACCCCGCGCCGACCTGGTTCTACGTGTGGTTCTGGGTCGGCCTCGTCCCCGCCTCCCTGCTGCTCGGCCCGGTCTGGCGGCTGCTCAACCCGCTGCGGACCCTGGCCCGGATCCTCGCCCTCCTGCGGCGCGGCGGGCCGCTCCGCCCGCTCCCCGACCACCTGGGACCGGCCGTCGCCGTGGCGGGCCTGTTCGGCTTCCTGTGGCTGGAGCTGGTCTACGACCACTCCGCGTCCCCGCGCGCCGTCGCCGTGTTCGTCACCGGCTACGCGCTGCTCCACACGGCGGCGGGCGCCGCGTTCGGGCCGCGCTGGTTCGAACGCGCCGACGCGTTCGAGATCTACTCCTCGCTGATCGCCGCCGCCGCACCCCTCGGCCGCCGCGCCGACGGCGGCCTCGTGCTGCGCAACCCCCTCAACGGGCTGGCGGCGCTGCCGCGTTCGGCCGCGCTGACCGCGCTGGTGATGGTGCTGCTCGGTTCCACCGCCTTCGACGGCCTCACCCGCACCCCCGCGTGGACCGAGCTGATCCAGGGCACCGCCCGCGTCCCCTACCTCCTGCTCGGCACGGCCGGGCTCCTCGCCTCCCTCGCCGCCGTCAGCGCGGTCTACGCCCTCGCCGTCCGCGTCAGCCTCCCCTACCTGCGCCGATCGCCGCACCCGTACGCGGAGTTCGGCCACTCCCTGATCCCCATCGCGATCGGCTACACCGTCGCCCACTACTTCTCGTTCGCCCTGTTCCAGGGCCAGAACGGGTTCCTGCTCGCGGGCGATCCCCTCGGCCGGGGCTGGGACCTGTTCGGCACGGAGGGCGAGCGGGTGAACCACCTGCTGCTCTCCACCTCCGCCATCGCCTGGGTCCAGATCGCCGCCATCGTCCTGGGCCACGTGGCGGGCGTGGCCTCCGCCCACGACCGCGCGGTACGCCTGATGCCGCGCCGCCACGCGGGAGTCGGCCAGTTCCCGATGCTGGCGGCGATGATCGGCTACACCACCGCCGGAATCGCCCTGCTGGCCGGCGTATGAACCCCGCGACGGAACAGCTCATCACCGTGGCCCACCAGGGCGGCTGGGACGAAATCACCGCGGCCGTGGCCGGACCGCTGCTGGTGATCGGCGTCCTCGGCTGGATCGCGGTGAAACGCCGACCGACCCAGGCGGACTACGACGACGAGGACTTCGACGACTGACGCCCGGGACCGGCCCACGCGGCACCTTGTCAGGAGCCGGGCGGTCCGGGGACGCGCTGTTCTTTGTCCGGGTGAGGGACCGTCACGGGGCGTGGCCCCAGCGCGTTGATGCTCATACCGTACGTCGAAACACCGGGATGGGACGCGCATGGCAAACAGCCGACCGAAGCCACGGAGCACCACCGACGAACGACCGGCCATCTGGGTCGGATACGGCAAACTGACCAAACTCCTGCGCGAACGGGCCAAGCTCACCCAGGAGCAACTGGCAGAGGCCGTCGGGTACTCGTTCGAGCAGATCTCCTCCATCGAGCGGGGCCGCAGGCCCGCCAAGACGCCGTTCACGGAGGCGGCGGAACGCGTCCTCGACGCGGGCGGAGTGCTCCTGGCGTTGCAAGAGGAAGTGGATCTGGCCAGACTGCCCAGGTTCTTTCTCGACTTCGCTCTCCTGGAGGCGGAGGCACTGAGCCGGTTCTCCTACGATCCGCTGCTGGTGCCCGGCTTGTTGCAGACCGAGGAGTACGCGCGAGCGCTGCTGACCGCTCACTTCCCGCCGTTCAACGAAGACACGATCGAGGAACGCGTAGCCGGTCGTCTTGCGCGGCAGTCCCTGCTGAGGCGCGACGACCCAGCCATAATGTTCGTCTTCGTTATCGAAGAGGCCGTTCTGCACCGCATGGTAGGCGGCACGGAGGTGATGCGCAGGCAGTACCAGCGACTGCTGGAATGCTGCCGCGCCCGCAACATCGAGGTCCAGATCATGCCGTCCTCCCGAGCCGTGCATTGTGGCCTCAACGGGCCGATGGTGCTGCTTGAGACGCTGGACCGGCGGCAGTTCGTGTACGTCGAGGTGCAGGACATCGTCAGCTTCCAAACTGACCGAGAGGAGGTCAGCTCTTTCTGGCTGCGATATGGGATGCTGCGCTCGCAGGCCCTCAACTCCGAGGAGTCCGCGAAGTACATCGAGCGTATTGCAGGGGAGCTATGACCACCGAGCAGCTTGTCTGGCGCAAGAGCAGCCACAGCGGTACGAGCGGCGGCGACTGTGTGGAGGTGGCCGCCGGGGCCATGACCATACATGTGCGGGACTCCAAGGACGCCGCAGGCTCCCGGCTCCGGTTCGGGCGGGATGGCTGGGCGGCCTTCGTGGCGTTGGCGGCGGGGCGGCCATGACGGCCGAGCGGCTTGTCTGGTTCACGAGCAGCTACAGCGGACCGAACGGCGGCGACTGTGTGGAGGTGGCCGCGGGGGCCGTGGCCGTACATGTGCGGGACTCCAAGGACGCCGCAGGTGCTCGGCTCCGGTTCCCCCGTGGCGGCTGGGCCGCCTTCCTCGCGATCGAGCAGGTTCGCGCAGGTCGTTCGGGGTAACCGGTCCGGGTACGTCCGGATCGGGAGGAGTGCCGGGATGAAGCTGCCGACCGCGCGGGGAGAGCTGTCCGCCGCTGTGATCGACGTCCTGGGAGGCGGCGGGCAGGCGCTCCCGGCCGGCCTGCCGGGCGATGCCGACCCGTACGGTGACGACGTCCAGCTCGCCCTCTACCTCTGCTACGAGCTCCACTACCGGGGCATCGAGGGCGTGGACGACCGCTGGGAGTGGGACCCGGAGCTGTTGCGGCTGCGGGGTGCCCTCGAACGCCGCTTTCTCGACGCCCTGCGCGCGGACGTGCCCGTCCACCCCGATGTCGCCTCCGCCCTGGACGAGTTGCTGGCCGAACCGGTCAACGGCACCGGCGTCTCCCACTTTCTGTGCGACGAGGGCGAGAAGTGGCACCTGCGCGAGTACGCCGCGCTGCGGTCGCTGTACCACCTCAAGGAGGCCGACCCGCACGTCTGGGCCGTTCCCCGGCTGACCGGGCGGGCCAAGGCGGGGCTGGTCGCCGTCGAGTACGACGAGTTCGGCGCCGGGCGCGCCGACCGGGTGCACGCGAAGCTCTTCGCCGACCTCATGGCCGACCTCGGCCTCGACCCCGGCTACGGCCGCTACCTGGAGGCCGGTACGGCGGAGGTGCTGGCCACCGTCAACCTCATGTCCCTGTTCGGGCTGCACCGTTCGCTGCGCGGCGCGCTCGTCGGGCACTTCGCGGCCGTGGAGATCACCTCCTCGCCCGGCTCCCGGCGGCTCGCCCAGGCGATGGAACGGACCGGTGCCGGCCCGGCGGCCGTCCACTTCTACGCCGAGCACGTCGAGGCCGACGCCGTTCACGAACAGGTCGTGCGCCGCGAGGTCGTCGGCGGACTGCTCGCGGACGAGCCCGGGAGGGAGCCGGACGTCGTCTTCGGCCTCGACGCCACCGGCTGGCTGGAGGACCGTCTCGCGGACCGCCTGCTGACCGCCTGGCGGGCCGGGGAATCCGCCGTGCGCGTTCCGCTGTGAGCGGCCGGGGTCACTTCTTCCGGCGGCGGTGGCTGGTGTCGCAGAACGGCGCGATGCGGCTGCGGCGGCAGGTGCACAGCGCCACCACCGGCCGGTCGGAGCGGACGGTGGTCCCGTCCTCGCGGACGAACTCCACCGGCCCCTCCACCAGCACCGGGCCGCCGGGTTCCAGCCACACCCGGGTCGGCTCGGCGCGCGGCTCGGCGCGCGGCTCGTCAGGCGACGCGTTCGGCGCGGACAACGGCCAGCTCCTCCGTGCTCTGTTCCGGTCCTATCAGGCCCCGTTGGCGCAGCCAGGCGGCGCGTGCGCGCATCACGGGACCGAACGGCACGGTACGGCGCTCGGTGACCTCCGCGCTCAGCCGTTCCTTCTCCAGCATCTTCACGGTGAGTTCCGGATCGCACAGCCCGGAGTGCACGATCAGCGCCACGCCCCCCGGCCGCAGCAGCGGCGGCACGCTCACGCACAGGCGGTCCAGCACCTCGCGCCCGTCGCCGCCCGCGTCCCAGGCCCGCCTGAGGCCGCTCCGGGGCAACGCGCCGTCCGGGGACGGCACGTACGGCGGGTTGGCGAGCACCAGGTCGAACGTCCGCCCGGCCACCGGAGCGCACAGGTCACCGCGCCTGACCCGGACCGGCAGGCCCGCCAGCGCCGCGTTGAGCCGGGCAGTGAGCACCGCGCGGCGGGAGGCGTCAACGGCCGTGACCCGCGCGCCCGTCGCGTGCCGGGCCGCCGCCAGGGCCAGCGCTCCGGTGCCGGTGCCTATGTCGAGCACCCGGGCACCCGGGCGGAGCCGTTCGCGCGACAGCGCCTTCGTGAGCAGGGAGGTGTCGTGCTGCGGCGCATACACCCCAGGAGGCTTGAGAAGAACCATGAACCTCCGGTTACCCCCGTATCACACCCCAAAGCCCCCAGAACACGGCACGCCGGGACGATCCGGGGCGGCGGAGCGGACCCGCTGTCCGGCCGTCGTGTCCGGGACGCGGCGTAGGATCCGGGCCATGGAGGGTGACGTCTGGTGGACGATCATCGAGTCGGCGCGCGCGGCGGCCGGGGACCGCGCCGACGACCGGGGCGCGCCCGACGACCCGCTGCCCGGCGCGCTGACCGACCGCCTCGCCGCGCTGGATCCGCGCCGGATCGCCGCGTTCGCGCTGTGGACCGTCGACCGGACGGACTGCGCCTACCGTTACCCGCTGTGGAACGCGGCCCGTCTCATCGAGGGCGGCTGCGACGACGACGGCTTCAGGGACTTCCGGGACGGGCTGATCCTGCTGGGCCGCCGGACGTTCGGTGACGCCGTGCGCGAGCCCGACTCCCTCGCGGAGTCGGAGGTCGTCACCAGGATGGCGCGCGGCGAGGGCGGCTGGATCGGCTACCAGTCGCTGTGCGCCCTCATCCGCGAGGCGTACCTCCGCCTCACCGGTGAGACCCGCACGCTCGACGCGGCCCTGGCGGCCGGGCTCGCGGCGGCCACCCGTCCCCGCCTGCCGTTCGGGGAGAACTGGGACCCGGAGGACAGGAGCGAGACCCGCCGCCGGCTGCCGAGGCTCGCCGCGCTCTTCCTCGGCTGACTGGCTCCGGGGCCGCCGCCCGTCAGCCGTCGTGGCGCGGGGCGGCGGCAAGAAGGTGCTGGTGCCACCTGGCTGTGCCGGGGCCCGGCTGCTCGCGGGCGATGACGGCCAGCCGGAAGGCGCTCCGGCCGACGCCGTGCCAGTCGCGGAGCTGGTGGGCGACGGTGAGGGCATAGCGGTGGTACCGCTCGGCGGTCACGGCATCGCCCCGCCGGTACGCGATCGAGCCGAGTTCCCGGGCGGCCCGCGCGATGCCGGGATGGTCGCCCGCCTTCTCCGCGATGACGAGCGCGTTCCGGTAGGCACGTTCGGCGGCGTCGAGGTCCAGGTGATCCCGGTTGAGGTCCCCGAGCCGGTGGAGGATCCGCCCCGTGTCCGTCTCGTCCTCGCACCGCGCGGCGACGCCGAGGGCGTTCTCATAGCGCGCGCGGGCCGCCGCGTAGGCGCCGCGCCGCTGCGCGATCGCCCCCAGCCGGACGAGCAGACGGACCGTGCCGGACGAGTCTTCGGGGAACCAGGTGAGGGATTCCCGCACCAGCCGTTCCTCCCGGTCCAGTTCCCCCCACGCGTGCAACTGCTCGCACACCGTCTCCGTGCAGGCCAGGGCATCGGCCAGATCCCCCGCCGCCCGGTGATGGGCGCGCGCCTCCAGAAGCTGGAGGACGTCCGCCACGCGGTCCTGGGGCCACTCCGCGACGCGCCAGCGCCAGTAGTCGGCGGCGCGCCGGTGCGCCGCCGCGTAGGTGAGATCGGCGGGCACCTCGTCCAGCGTCGCCGCGATCCAGCGGTGCACCACGAAACCGGTGGGCGCGGCGCCCGGCTCGTCCTGCGGCGCCGGGGCCCTGGCGATCAGGCCGCAGTCCAGGAGAACGTCCAGGCCACGGTCGTCGTCGTCGTTCAGTGCCACCGGGGGATGCGGCGCTCCGGACTTCTCCGGCCAGGCCGGGGGCCGGTCCGGGTCCCCCGGCTCCGGGGGCGCGGCGGGGAGTCCGGGCGAGGGCGGGCGCGGCGTGTCCACCACCTGCCAGGCGATCCCCGTCGCGTCGACCGGAATCCGGTAGACGGCGGCGGCGCCGAACAGGGCCACCGCCCGGGGAACGCGGTCCAGCCGCCGCACGAGGTCCGCCAGCCCGGCGTCCTCCGCGGTCAGCGTCACCGTGTCGGCCAGCGCTCGGTCCAGATCGCCCGCCATCGCGGACAGCCACCGCTGCGGGCGGCGGATGCCCCGGCGTTCGAGGGCCGCGTCGAGCCGGTCGAGCACGTCCGGGAAACGGGCCTCGCCGCCGCGCAGCAGCGCGTCCAGGTACTCCAGGGCCCGCGGGTGGCCCCCGAGGGTGCGGTGGACCCGCTCCCGGTCGTCCGGGGACAGGGCGTCCAGACCCGGCAGCCGTCCCATCAGTTTCAGCGTCTCGCCGTCCGTCAGCGGCCCCAGGTCGTACGGGGTCAGGCGCCGGTGGGCCCGCTTCGGCAGGGTGACGGGCAGGCGGGTGGTCACCAGCAGTTTCGTCCGGGGGGCCGCCGTCACCCACTCCCACAGGAGCCCGGCCAGCGATCCGTCCGCGAAGCCGAGGTCGTCGGGCGGGACGGACGAGAGAAGCGGCTCGACGCCGTCCAGGAAGAGCACCACGGGGACCCGCGGCAGGACGTGCTGCCGGACCGTGGACCACCGACGCTGCCAGCTCATGCCCCCGTCGAGCAGTGTCCCCGCCGCGCCGCGCACCGGGTCGTCGGCCGGGAGGTCGCGCGCGTCGGCGTGGTCCGCGAGGCGCGCGCCCACCCGGCGCAGGACGGCGTGCGCGGTGAGCTCCGGGGTGCCGGGGACCGGGACCACCAGCCCGGCGTCGTCGCCGAGCCGGCGGATCAGCTCCGCCGCCAGCACCGACTTGCCGACGCCGCCGATGCCCTGGATCACCACCCCGGCCCGTCCGGAGTCGCGGAAGGCGGCGGCCAGCCGGCGCAGGTCGGCCCGGCGGCCGACGACCTCGCCCGGCCCGCGCGCCACGATGTCCTCCAGGGGCGGGAGGTGAGCCGGCGGGGGCAGGGGGGCCACGCCGTCGGCGGGGTCGAACAGCGGGGCCGGCGCGCCGGAGAGGAAGAGGGCGGGCGTCGTCCATTCGGCCCACGCGCCGCGGTGCTCCCGCTCCTCGGCCCGGCGCGCGCGGGACAGCGCGGTCAGCGGCTCCGGGCGGTCGGCCCGGACCAGCTCCCGGTAGAAGTGGTGGGTCAGGTCGGCGGCGAAACGGTCGGTCACGTCGTCCGTCATCGCCAGGACCGCCGGGACCCCCTCGGCCAGCAGACCCCGGGCGAGGCCGACGCGCGCCGGGCCCTGCGGCACCGGGACGGCCGGACCGACCCCGTGGGTCCGGGGCGACAGCCCCGTCGAGCAGCCGGACAGCACGACGAGCGGAACCGTCCGGCCCGCGGGCAGGATCTCGGCGGCGAAACGACCGGCGTCCACCTCGTCGACACCGCCCCGCTCGTCCTCCAGCAGCAGCGCCCCCGGCACGGCGTGGCACGAGACGTGCAGGACGTGGAACGGCTCCCGCTCCAGTGCGGCGCGGATCGCGCCCACGGTCCCGGCGTCGAGGACCCGCACCCGCGCGCCGCCGTTGGCCGGGGAGACCGCGTCGGCCAGCCGGCTCATCTCCCGCTCGAAGTCGAGGAGGGGGATCCCGGCCCGCTCCGGCTGCGCCGTGACGGCGAGGACCCGCAGCGGCCCGGGGGCGGGCACGGTGTGCGGGGCGGCGTGCCCCGGCACGGCCCGGTACACCTGCACCTGCTCGGTGAGTCCCAGCGGTCTGTCCCAGCCGGGCACCACCAGCGCCTCCCAGGGGAGGTCCGCCCACTCCGGCTCGTCCACCTGGACCGCCAGCCGCAGCAGCCCGCCCCGGTGCCGCGCGTCCTCCAACTCGCCCCGCAGCAGCTCGCCGACCGGGCCGCCGAGGAAGCGGTCACCGAGCGCGGTGCCGAGCGCGAGCAGGGCCCGGTACGGCCGCTCCGCGTCGCGCCCGCGCGGATCGGTCTCCTCCCGGGCCCGCCGCAGCTCCGCCAGCAGGCGCCGGAACTCCTCGCCGTCGGCGTGCGGCGGCTGTTCCAGCTCGTCCCGCGCGGTGGAGAAGACGACCGAACGCGGGCCCACCCGCAGGGCCGCGTGCACCACTTCGCCGCGCGGCGGCGGGACGAGCGGGGGCGAGGAGAGCCCCGGAGCGGGACGGGCGTCGCGGAGCGGCGGACCGCCGCTCACCGCGGACGCCAGCTCGCGCACGGCCGACGCGTACCGACCCGGGGACGAGATGTCCCGGCAGTCGAGGAACTTCCGGTCGGCGAGGAACGGCGGCGGTGTCACGTCGTCCAGCAGCACGGGGATCAGCCGCTGGGCGTCCGGGGCGAGCCGGGCGTACTGGCGCAGCCAGCCGGACGCGGAGTGCCTGCTCACGATCTGGACGATCGCGTCCGCCCGCGACAGGCCGTCCTCGACGGCCGCGGCGAACGAGTCCCCGGGGGCGGGCTCCCGTTCGTCGAGCCAGACCGCCAGCCCCAGCCGCGTCAGGTTCTCGGTCAGCGCCCGCGTCCACGGCCGGTCCCCTGCCGCGCAGTTCACCAGCGCGTCGAACCGCGAGGGGACCAGGGGGCGTTGGGCGCCGAACTCGATCTCCCCGGTCTCGTCGGCCACTTGGGCCGCGATGGCGAGCACGGCCTCCGCGACCGAGCCGCGCGCCAGGTTGAAGCTCTGGATGTTGCTGACGACCGACGGCAGCGCGCGCAGCGCCTTGGCCGAGGTCACCACCGGCAACGTGCGGCGACCGGCGGGGTCGTTGACCGACTGCCGCAGGAAGTAGTGCAGGTCCTGCTCCAGATCGGGGTCGGCGTGCTCGTCCGCCAGGACCACGAAGTGGCGGCTGGCGTCGATGAGGGCCCGGTGCCGGTCGGGAGGCGGCGGGGCGTCGTCGGGCGAGACCGGGAACGTGCGGACGCCGCGGGCGCGCAGCAGCGGGATGATCTCGGCGGCCAGGGCCCGCGTCGTGGGACTGTGGCCGACGTAGACGTCGTACTCGTAGGCGGGCCGCGCGGCGCGGACCGCGGCCTCCACGTAGGAGTCACGGTTGTCCACCAGCAGGTCCACCTCCTGGAGGCGGCGGGCCAGCAGCGCGGCGAGCGTGGCCAGACTGTAGGTGACCTGCTCGGAGTTGCTGTGGCTCTCCTGGAGGGGCGGCAGACCCTCGCCGAACGACCAGATGGGGAAGTAGGGGATGGTGAGCCGGTGCAGCAGCCCGGTGGCGTCGTAGCCCCGGGGCAGCCAGTCCCGCAGCCGGGGCGCGATCCGCTCGGCGAGCAGCGCCCGCCACGTCTCGCCCTGCTCGTACTCCACCCCGGCGTCGAACCGGCTCAGCAGCGGGACCGTCAGCAGCTTGGGGCGGTCGTACGGCAGCCGGTCGCGGGCGTCCATCGCGCGGGCGACGATGTCGAGGACGCCGTCGATGTTCTGCTGGTTGGCGGTGAAGACGAACACCAGGACGTCCGGCACCTGGGCCGTGCAGATCCCGCCGGCGTCGGTGATGCCGGTCCTGCTGTCGACCAGGACGACGTCGTAGTCCCGCATCCACCGGGCGCGCCACTCCTCCAGCACCGCGCCGAGGTCGTGATCGCGGTAGAGGGCGTCCCAGTCGATCGTCTGGAGCCGGGCCACGTAGCCGGGGTCGTCGCTCCGCCCGGCGGCGATCAGGTCCAGCCGGGCGCCGCCGGGCAGTTCGACCGGGGTGCGGGCCTCCGTCCCGGAGGGACGGCCTCCGTCCCGGACCTCCTCCAGCATCTCCAGCAGGCCGGCGGTGGGCGGCGCGCAGTGCTCGCGGAAGAAGTACGCGAGGCCCGGGGCCTCCAGGTCCCAGTCGACGCACAGCACCCGGTAGCCCCAGCGGGCCAGCAGCACGGCGGCGTTGGCCAGCGCGAAGCTGCGGCCCACGCCGCCCTTGTACGAGTAGAACGTGATGATCTGCCCGGGGGTCATGACAGCCCGAGCCTGGGAAGCTGCCCCGCGGCGAGCCGGTACGGCTCCGGTCTCACCACCGGCCAGTCACTGTCCCACGGCGGGGTCTTCTCCAGCCGGGCGGCGATCGCCCGCGCCACGCGCGCCACTTCCTGGTAGAAGTCGGAGAAGGCCGGGGTGAGCTGGAAGGACGGCACGGGCACGGCGTACTCCTTGAACGTCTCGCACAGTTCGCGGTCCCGCACCTCGTCGGGGAAGTGCTTTCCGTCCGCGTAGACGATCGGGTAGATGAGACCCGGATCGGTGCGCGAGATGCCCAGGACCTCCTCGCGCAGCGCCATGGTCTTCCACTCGGCCACGCACCAGTAGGAGGAGAAGTACGGCGCGGAGAGAATGGGAACGAGCAGCCGGCTGCGCCGCAGCCCCTCCGCGATCCGGTCCGGCCAGTGGGTGCCCACCTCCTCCTCCAGCTGGCGGTCGATGAACGACTGCGGGGGCGTGGGCATTTCGTTGGCCAGGCAGTCCATGAGCGTCTGGTGGAAGTGGTTCGTGAGCCACTCCGAGACATTCCCTGCCGACCGCCGGTAGCTGAGGAACACGTCGTACTGGTATCCCACCGACCCCCGCCTCCATGCCCGCCCGTTTCCGCTGCTCAAGGACCCCGGGGGGAGTGTACTCGTCTGATGATCCGTCAATCAGTCAGTGAGTCCGAATCGTTGGGAGGCAGTCGTCGCCCACCGCCCCCCCCGGCCGCGCAACGAACCGCGCTCCGGAGGGGCCGGTGAACGCCGGGTCCTTACAGGCCCGGGATGCGGCCGTTGCGGAACAGGTCGACGAAGATCTGGTGGTCCGCGCGGGCCCGGGCGCCGTAGGAGTGGGCGAAGTCGACCAGCAGGTCGGGGAATCCGTTCTCGTCCGTCGCGATCGCCGCGTCGATCGCCTCCTCTGTCGAGTACGGCACCAGCGAGTGGCCGCTGGAGTCGTCCGCCGCGGCGTGCATCGTCGCCGTCGCCCGGCCCAGGTCCGCGATGACCTGGGCGATTTCGGCCGGGTCGTCGATGTCCGACCAGTCCAGGTCCACCGCGTACGGCGACACCTCGGCCACCAGCTGGCCGGCGCCGTCCAGTTCGGTCCAGCCCAGCCACTGGTCCGCGTGCGCCTGGAGGGCGCGCTGCGAGATCACCGTGCGGTGGCCCTCGTGGAGGAAGTACGAGCGGACCCGCTCCTCCACGATGTGCCGCGAGACGGCCGGGGTCTGGGCCTGCTTGATGTAGATGACGACGTCGTTCTCCAGGGCGTCGCTGTTGCCCTCCAGCAGGATGTTGTAGGAGGGCAGGCCCGCGCTGCCGATGCCGATGCCGCGGCGGCCGACGACGTCCTTGACGCGGTAGGTGTCCGGCCGCTCCAGGCTGGACTGCGGCAGCGTCGCCAGGTAGCCGTCGAACGCGGCCAGCACCTTCTCGCGCGTCGCCCGGTCCAGCTCGATCGCGCCGCCGCCGGAGGTGAACCGCCGCTCGTAGTCGCGGATTTCGCTCATCCCGTCCAGCAGGCCGAAGCGGGTGCGGGTGCGGGCGTCGCGCAGCGCGGTCAGCAGCGGGCCGACCGCCGTGTCGAGCGTGAACGGCGGCACGGCGTCGTCCGTCGCGCCGTCCGCCAGCGCGTGGACGCGCTCCCGGTACGCGGCGGCGTACGTCCGGACCAGGTCGCTGATCATCGCGTCGCTGAGGGCCTTGGTGTAGCCGATGAGCGCGACCGACGCGGCGAACCGCTTCAGGTCCCACGTGAACGGGCCGACGTACGCCTCGTCGAAGTCGTTGACGTTGAAGATCAGCCGGCCGTTGGAGTCCATGTACGTGCCGAAGTTCTCGGCGTGCAGATCGCCGTGGATCCACACCCGCCGCGTCCGCTCGTCCAGGAACGGCCCGCCGCCCTGCTCCGCCGACAGGTCGTGGTAGAAGAGGCAGGCGGTGCCCCGGTAGAACGCGAACGCCGAGGCCGCCATCTTCCTGAACTTGACCCGGAACGCCGCCGGATCGGCCGCCAGCAACTGCCCGAAGGCGGTGTCGAGGACGCCGAGTATCTCCTCGCCGCGCCGCTCTGCGTGGGTCGACATCGCGCACTGCCTCCTGCTGGGCCGGGATCTGCTGGACCGGAGCCTACCGGCGGCGGCCGGAACGATCAGCGCTCGGGGTCGAGCTCCACGGACCACAGCTCGGCGCCGTCGGTGTCCCGCAGACGGACGGTCATCACGGCGGTGGAGCCGTCGATGTCGACCTCGCCGAAGAACTGGTTGCCGTACATGGGGCTGTTCTTCGCCAGGCTCTCCGCGGTCCCGGCGAAGCGCACCTCCGGGCCGAACGTGGCGTCCAGCGGGTTGGGCGTCACGGCCACCACGGCGTTGAGCGGACCGGACACGAACTCCCAGAAGGGCTTGAAGTCCTGGAAGACGGCCCGGTCGGGGGAGTAGTGGTGCGCGGCGGTGAAGTGGACGTCGGCGGTGAGCCACACCGTGTTGGTGATGTCCCGGCGGCGGATGAACGACAGCACCTCGGCGATCTCGGCCTCCCGGCCCAGCGGCGCGCCGCCGTCGCCCTGCGCCACGCCCTCGTGGGCGCTCGCGCCGTCCGGCACGACGAGGCCGAGCGGGATGTCGTTGGCGATGACCTTCCAGGTGGCGCGCGAGGCCGCCAGCTCCCGCTTCAGCCACGCGGTCTGCTCCGCGCCCAGGATGCCGCTGTCGGGCGCGGCGGCGTTGTTGGGGCCGTTGGGGTCGCGGAAGCTGCGCATGTCGAGGACGAACACGTCCAGGTGCGGCCCGTAGCGGACGACGCGGTGGACCCGGCCCTCGGAGCCGGGGCGCCGCTCGATCGGGAGATACTCGAAGAGCGCCTGCCGGGCCCGGGCGGCCAGGACGTCGACCCGCTTCTCGGTGTAGCGGGAGTCGGTCAGGACCTCGCCCGGGTACCAGTTGTTGAGGACCTCGTGGTCGTCCCACTGGTTGATCATCGGGACGGCGGCCGTGAAGGCGCGGAGGTTGTCGTCCAGCAGGTTGTACTTGTGCTGCCCGCGGAACTCGGCCAGCGTCTCCGCCACCTTCGACTTCTCGGGGGTCACCAGGTTCCGCCACACCTGGCCGTCCGGCAGCGTCACCGAGGCGCTGATCGGCCCGTCGGAGTACCAGAAGTCGCCGCTGCACAGGAAGAAGTCCGGGTCGCGCTCGGCCATGGCGCGGAAGATGCGGTAGCCGCCGATGTCGGGGTTGATGCCCCAGCCCTGCCCGGCGAGGTCGGCCGACCACAGGAAGCGGACGTCGTCCCGGGCCCCGGGCGCGGTGCGCAGCCGGCCGGTGACCGGCTCGCCGGTGACGGCCGGGTTGTCCGGGTCGGCCAGGTGCACCCGGTAGTGCACCTCGCGCCCGGCGGGCAGCCCCGACAGCTTGACACGGCCGGTGAAGTCGCTGTCGGCGGTGAGGAGATCACCGGGCACGGTGATGGCGTTCCGGAAGTCGGGCCGGGTGCTGACCTCGACGGACATCCGCGCCGCCCGGTCAGCCCGGGTCCACACGACACCGCTGCGTGAGGAGACCTCGCCCGCCTGCACGCCGTGCGACACGACCGGCCGGTCCCGCCGCACGAACGCGGGCGCGGCGAAGGCCGATGCGGCCGGGAGGAGGGACGAGGCGGTGGCGGCGGTGCCGGCGAGCAGGCCGGAACGCAGGAGGGCACGTCTGTGCATGGGCATGGTGAAGCTCCCTGAGGTCGCTGGTTCGACGCCCTGTGTACGGAGGCCCGGGAGCGAACACCGAGCGACACGGTGAACCCCCCGGCGCGCGGCGGTGAACATCCACCCGCGTGCCCCACACACCACGCCCACGGACGCACGTGCATGCGCACCGCGAGCAGCCGCCGGCCGGGCCGCGGGGTTATGGTCGCCTGCCGTCCGGCACGGACGATTCAGCCGGTGCGGCGGGCCAGGAGGTACGCGCGGCGGGTCTCGGCCTCCCGCGGATGGGGCGCCCGCTCCAGCGTCGCCTCGACGGTGAAGCCGGCGGCCGTCAGGTGCCCGGCGACGGTGTCCTGTTCGAGGAAGTGGAAGTCCACGTCGACAGCGTGGTCCCACCACTCGGTGAGGTGCCGGACCTCGCTGCCGACGTGGAACGCGACCAGCAGCAGCCCGGACGGCCGCAGCACGCGGCGCGTCTCCGCGAAGGCGGCGGGCAGTTCGGCGGGGGTGAGGTGGATGACCGAGTAGAGCGCGACGGCCGCCGCGAACTCGCCGTCCGCCGCCGGGAGTCGCAGCAGGTCGCCCTCGCGGAACTCCACCCCGGGGTGGTCGCGGCGGGCGATCGCGACCATCGCGGGGGAGAGGTCGATCCCGACCGGCCGGGCACCGCGCCCGGCCAGCCAGCCCGCGACGTGGCCGGGTCCGCAGCCCAGGTCCGCGACCGGCGCGCCGTCGCCCGCCTGTTCCACGACCGCCGCCAGCAGCGCGCGGTCTTGGGGCTTGTGGGCCAGCTCGTCACCGATGCGGTCCCGGTACTCCTCGGCGACCGTGTCGTAGCTGCGCCGCACACGGCCGTGATGGATGGGGCTGGACACGCCCCCAGCATCGCACGGCCGCCCCGGTCAGGAGCCGGTCGCCCCCGAGGGCCGCGGCCGGACGGTGGACCGGGCGCCGTTGCTCGCCGCCACGGGCGGGACGGGCGGCGGGCCGTCGTCCCCGGAGCCGGGGCCGCCGGGCACCTGCCGGTCCGCCAGGGCCACGGACAGCCCCTCGCGGCAGGCGAGGTGGACCGCCTCCAGCATCGCCCGGGGGCGCTCGGCGCGGAGGGCGCGCTGTTCGTCGCGGTCCTGGGCGGCGAAGCCGTGCCAGATGTCCTGGAGGAACCGCAGCACGAGCTGCCAGCCCCGGCGCGAACGCCACATCGTCCAGCCGAGGTAGAGCCCGGTGCCGTGCGGGAACACCGACACGTACGCCTGGTAGGTGCCGTCGCCCACCCGCAGCCGGTCGTTGACGCCCTGGTCGCCCGCGAGCCGCACGCGGTGGGCGGTGACGGACAGCGGACTGCGCCGCTCGCGCAGGCTGTCGCCGATCCGCTCGTGGACGTCCGCCGCGCGGTCCCTGCGGTCGCCCAGCAGGACCCGCCACTCCGCCACCGGCTCGGTGGCGCGGCCGAACATCAGCACCGCCGTGTAGGAGATCATCCCCAGGACCACGGAGGCGACGACCAGGATGTCGCTGATGTCCTGGCCGGCCCACCACTGGAACAGGACGATGGTCAGCGGGAACATCGTCACCAGGTGCGCCGCCAGCAGGGCCTTGAGGAACTGGCTGCCCAGCGTTCCCCAGCGCACCGTCTCGTCGAGCCCGGGATCCAGCGGCCCGGATGCCGTCCTCGCGTCGTCTTCTTGCCAGTTGGGCATGCGCGTCGGTCTCGGCACGTCCATCTGTCTCGCCCCCATGAGGTGCAGGTCGTATCGCCGGACTCCGATGGTCTCAGCGGGAACGGGCGTGGGGGAAGGTCTTCCGGCCGCCGGATCGCGCGTTGGCATACGACGTACGCTCTCGTCGCGCGAACTCCCTGCTCACCGGCCCGCGCCGCGTTGACACTGTGACATGTGCCACTCGCCCACGGCCCCGCCCGGACCCGTCAACGCCCTTTCTTCGCACAGGAGTACGCCAACCCCATTGAAGATCGCCAACGGCGACACGACTATGGAGGGATGCGATCGCGAACAGGGGGGACCGGATGAGCTTCGCCGAGTATCTGTCCGAACGGTGGCCCGACATCGTCGTGTTGGTCAGCGAACACGCACAGGTCGTCCTGATCGCCGTCGCCATCGCATCCGTCGTCGGCGTCGGAACCGGCATCGCCGTCGCCGGTCACCCACGGGCCGGGGCACTGCTGCTCGGCGCCACCGGCACCATGCTCACCATCCCCTCCTTCGCCCTGTTCGGCCTGCTCATCCCGCTGTTCGGACTCGGCTCGGGACCCACGATCACCGCCCTCGTCCTCTACGCCGTCTTCCCGATCCTGCGCAACACCGTCACCGGCCTCGCCTCCGTGCCCGGCGCCGTCGAGGACGCGGCGCGCGGCCTCGGCCTCGGCCGCTGGGAGCGCGTCCGGCGCGTCCAACTGCCCCTCGCCTGGCCGGTGGTGCTGGCCGGGGTGCGCACCGCCACGCTGATGAGCGTCGGCATCGCCGCGATCGCCGCCGCCGTCAGCGGCCCCGGCCTCGGCGAGCTGATCTTCGGCGGCCTGGCCCGCATCGGCGGCGCCAACGCCCTCAACGACGCGCTCGCCGGAACGCTCGGCGTCGCCCTCCTCGCCCTCGCCCTCGACCTCCTCTTCGTCGTCCTGGGCCGGCTCACCACCTCGCGAGGCATCGCATGACCGGCGCCATGATCCGGCTGGACCGGGTCAGCAAGCACTACCCCGGCCAACAGGCCCCCGCCGTCGCGGAGTTGTCCCTCGACATCGCGGCCGGGGAGATCGTGGTGCTCCTCGGCCCCTCCGGCTGCGGCAAGACGACCACCCTGCGCCTCATCAACCGCCTCATCGAGCCCACGTCCGGCCGCGTCCTCCTCGACGGCGAGGACGTCACCCGCGCCGACCCCGACCAGTTGCGCCGCCGCATCGGCTATGTCATCCAGCAGGTCGGCCTCTTCCCGCACCTGACCGTCGCGGACAACATCGGCCTCATCCCGCGCACCCTCGGCTGGGACAAGAGGCGCGTCCGGGAGCGCGTCGACACCCTGCTCGACCTCGTCGGCCTCGAACCCGCCACGTTCCGCCGCCGCTACCCCAAGGAGCTGTCCGGCGGCCAGCAGCAACGCGTCGGCGTCGCCCGCGCACTGGCCGCCGACCCGCCTGTGATGCTCATGGACGAGCCGTTCGGCGCCATCGACCCCATCACGCGCGAGCGGCTCCAGGACGAGTTCCTCGACCTCCAGGCCAAGATCCGCAAGACCATCGTGCTCGTCACCCACGACGTCACCGAGGCCGTCAAACTCGGCGACCGCATCGCCCTGTTCGGGGAACAGGCCCGCATCGCCCAGTACGACACGCCCGCCGCGATCCTCGCCGCGCCCGCCGACGACTTCGTCGCCTCGTTCATCGGCTCCGGCGCCGCGATCCGCGGACTGCGCCTGCTGCCCGTCGGCTCACTGCCCCTCGACCCCGTCGAGGTGCTCACCGGCGACCACGACGCGGGCGCCGTCGGCGCCGACAGCGCCGACGGCCCGGAACGGGCGCTGCTCGTCGGCGCCGACGGCACCCCCCGCCGCTGGCTGCGCCCGGCCGGACGCCCCGGCCTCGCCGTCGTCGGAGCCGATCAGAGCCGGTACGACGCGCTGGACGCGATGCTCCGCGCCCGCGACGACACCGCCCTCGTCGTGGACGCCGCCGGAGCGCCGCTGGGCACCGTCTCCTGGTCGGCCATCGCCCGCGAGAGCCCCGGGGAGCCGTCGTGACCGTCGTCCTCACCGAGCGCGGGCCGCGCGACCCGGCCCGCCGCTCGCCGCTCGGCCTCCTCGTCACCCCGCTCCTGCTCGCCGCCGCCTGCGCCGCCCTCTGGCTCTACCTGCGCGGCCAGGACCTCGACAGCATCGAGTCCCGCTCCATCAACCGCGACGTCATCACCGAGCAACTCCTCGAACACCTCCGGCTGGTCGCGGCCTCCACAGGACTGGTCATCGCGATCGCCCTGCCGCTGGGCGTGCTCCTCACCCGACCCGGCCTCGGCGTCCTCGGCACGCCGCTGCTGATGCTGGCCAACATCGGCCAGGCCGTGCCCTCCATCGGCGTGCTGGTGCTGCTCGCCGTGACCGTCGGCGTCGGCTTCCAGGAGGCGCTGATCGCGCTCGTGCTGGTCTCCGTGCTGCCGGTGCTGCGCAACACCATGGTCGGGCTGCGCGGCGTGGACCGCGCGCTCATCGACGCGGGCCGCGGCATGGGCCTGACCCGGACGGCCGTCCTCTTCCGCGTCGAACTCCCGCTCGCCGTCCCCGTGATGATGGCCGGACTCCGGGTCGCGCTCATCCTCAACGTCAGCAGCGCGACGCTCGCCACGTTCACCAACGCGGGCGGCCTGGGCGGCCTCATCAGCACCGGCATCGCCCTCAACCGGACGTCGATCCTGCTCACCGGAAGCGTCCTGACCGCCGTGCTCGCCCTCGCCTGCGACTGGCTGGTCGGCCTCGCGGAACGCTACCTGCGCCCCCGCGGCCTCTGACCACCCATCCCACGTCCCGCCCGCCACCTGCTCCTTGCCCGCTGATCGAGAGAGTGAAGGACACGCATGCGCTCGTTCCCCCGCCGCCGCCCGCTCCTGACCGGCCCGGCCGCAGTCACCGCCGCCCTGGCCACCCTGGCCGCCCTCGCCACCGGCTGCTCCCTCGACACCTCCGACGGCGACGCCGAGCCCGGCAGCCTCGCGGAGAACGCCGCGCTGGACGGCGCGTCCTTCACCGTCGGCTCCAAGGAGTTCACCGAACAGCTCGTGCTCTGCCAGATCACCGGCCTCGCCCTGCGTTCGACCGGCGCCGAGGTGTCGGAGGAGTGCGGCCTCCAGGGCAGCAACACCACCCGCAGCGCCCTGGAGTCGGGCGACATCGACATGTACTGGGAGTACACCGGCACCGCCTGGATCAACTTCCTCGGCCACACGGAGCCCATCGACGACCCCGCCGAGCAGTACGACTCCGCCGCGCGGGAGGACCTGAGCGAGAACGGCATCGCCTGGCTCACCCCGGCCCCCGCCAACAACACCTACGCCATCGTCGTCAAGACCAGCACCGCCGAGGAGCTGGGCGTCGCCTCCCTCTCCGACTACGCCCGGCTCGTGGCCGACGACCCCGGACGGGCGACGCTCTGCATCGCCAGCGAGTTCGCCGGCCGCGACGACGGGCTGCCCGGCCTGGAGGAGGCGTACGGATTCCACGTCGCGGACGGCAACCTGGCCACCCTCGCCGAGGGCGCCATCTACCACGCCGTCGCCGAGAACGACCCGTGCGCCTTCGGCGAGGCGGCCACCACCGACGGCCGCATCGAGGCCCTCGACCTCACCGTCCTCACCGACGACAAGCACTTCTTCCCCGTCTACAACCCGGCCCTGACCGTCCGTTCCTCCGTGCTGGAGGCACACCCCGACCTGGAGAGCATCTTCGCGGCCATCGCCCCGGCCCTGACGGACGAGGTGCTCCAGGGCCTCAACGCCCGCGTCGACATCGACGGCGAGGACCCGGCCGACGTCGCCCGCGACTGGCTCCAGCAGGAGGGCTTCATCGGCGGCTGAGCACGCGCACGCAGGGGCCGGGCAAGGGGGGCGCGGCGGACGGCTCGGACAGGGGGCCGTCCCGGACCGCGCGTCCGGTGGACCTCGCCCGTCGCCCGGCTCCGGCCCTGTCCGCCTACTGTCCGGCGGCCGACCGGTAGGTGCAGACCTGGACGCCGGCCGGGCTGGTGACGGCGGAGACCAGCTCCAGGGAACGCAGCGCCCCGTCGCCCGGGAAGATCGTCTTACCGCCGCCGAGGATCACCGGCATGATCATCAGGCGCAGCTCGTCCACCAGGCCCTCGTGCAGCAGGGTGCGCGCCAGGGTGGAGCTGCCCATCACCAGCAGCCGGCCGCCCTCGGTGCCGCGCAGCTCCCGGAGGCGGGCGACGGCGTCCGCGCCGGGGATGAGCGTGCTGTTCCCCCATGTCAGCCCGGACTCGCCCAGCGTGCCGGACACGACGTACTTCCGGATGGAGTTCATCCGGTCGGCGAACGGGTCACCCGCCCGCCCGGGCCACGCGGCGGCCATCGTCTGCCACGTGCGGCGCCCGAACAGCAGCGCGTCCGCCTTGGCCAGCGCGTCGTCGAAGGCACCGCCGACCACCTCGGGGTCGAAGAACGGATGCGTCCAGCCGCCGTGGGCGAAACCGCCCTCGGTGTCCTCCTCGGGGCCACCGGGGGCCTGCACGACACCGTCCAGGCTGATGAACTCGGTGATCACGATGTCCACGGGACTCTCCTCATGTCGCGTTCCAAGCGGTACGGCAAGGAAGACTGCCATGCCGCCCGGAACTCATCGGTCCGAGGAGTGAGAGGCCGGGAGAGAACCGGGTGCCCCCGGCTACTTCACCGGCTGCGGCTCCGCCGCGTCCTCGGCCGCCTCCTCGCCCGCCTCGTCGGCGGGGGTCCGCACCGAGTCGAGGAGGAGTTGTGCCACGTCCACGACTTTGAGGTCTTCTTTGGCCTTGTTGTCGTTCTTCTTGCCGTTGATGGAGTCGGAGAGCATGACGAGGCAGAAGGGGCAGGCGGTGGAGACGATGTCGGGGTTCAGGGCGAGGGCTTCGTCGACGCGTTCTTCGTTGATGCGTTTGCCGATGCGTTCTTCCATCCACATGCGGGCGCCGCCGGCGCCGCAGCAGAAGCCGCGTTCCTTGTGGCGGTGCATCTCTTCGTTGCGCAGGCCGGGGACGCGGCCGATGATTTCCCTCGGTGGGGTGTAGACCTTGTTGTGGCGGCCGAGGTAGCAGGGGTCGTGGTAGGTGATGAGGCCCTCGACGGGGGTGACGGGGATGAGTTTGCCGTCGTCGATGAGGGTCTGCAGGAGCTGGGTGTGGTGGATGACCTGGTAGTGGCCGCCGAGCTGGGGGTATTCGTTGGCCAGGGTGTTGAAGCAGTGGGGGCAGGTGGCCACGATGCGCTTGGTGGGGGC